>NZ_JBHTSA010000023.1:0-92643 GCF_042795405.1 Streptomyces sp. NPDC056480
GGTCCGCACCTTCGGGTGCGGACCGCCCCGCCGCCGTGTCTGTGGTGCTTCGCACAGTGACTCGCTGCAGGTCAAGGGTGAGTTGACGGCTGTTCTCGGGCCGTGGTGGACTGCCGAGGCCATTACGGCGGCAGTAGAGGAAGTCCGGTGCGAATCCGGCGCGGTCCCGCCACTGTGACCGGATCCGAGGGTCCGGGAGTCAGGAACTCTCGCCGCCGGTCACGTCGATCCAGGGCGCGGACCCTGAGTGAGGACATGCGCCATGCCCGGCCGCAGCAGTACCACGGGTGTCTTCGCGTACGGAGCGGCCGCGGGTCTCGCCGTCGATCTGCTCATCGGCGATCCCCGCCGCGGACACCCCGTCGCCGCGTTCGGCCGGGCGGCCGCCGCGGTCGAGAACCGCCTCCACCACGACCACCGCGGCTGGGGTGCGCTGCACACCGCCGTCTGCGCCGGCTCCACCGTCGCCCTCGGAGCGCTCGCCGCCCGGGCCGTGCGGAACCGTCCGGCCGCCGCCGTCGCCCTGACCGCCGCCTCCGTGTGGGCCGTCGTCGGCGGGACGACCCTGGGGCGGGAGGCCCGCGCGATCGGCGGCGCGCTCGCCGCCGGGGACCTGGACGTCGCCCGGGAGCGGCTGCCGCACCTGTGCGGGCGCGACCCGCAGTCCCTGGACGGACCCGCGATGGCCCGCGCGGTCGTCGAATCGGTCGCCGAGAACACCTCCGACGCCGTGGTCGGCGCCCTCTTCTGGGGCGCGGTCGCGGGCGTACCGGGGCTCGTCGGATTCCGGGCCGTCAACACCCTCGACGCGATGGTCGGCCACAAGTCGCCGCGCCACCGCCGCTTCGGCTGGGCCTCGGCCCGGCTCGACGACGTCGCCGGCTGGCCAGGGGCCCGGCTGACGGCCGTCCTCGCCACCGTCGCCGGCGGCGACCCGCGCGGAGCGCTGAACGCCTGGCGGGCCGACGCGGCGAAGCACCCCAGCCCCAACGCGGGCCCCGTCGAGGCCTCCTTCGCGGGCGCCCTCGGCATACGCCTCGGGGGCACCCTGTCGTACGGCGGCCGCGTCGAGCACCGTCCGGTGCTCAACGGGGAGGGCCGGGCCGTCGAGGTGACCGACATCGACCGGGCCGTACGCCTGTCGCGCCGGGTCACCGGACTCACTCTGGCCGCCTGTCTGGGCGGCCGGCTGATCATCGGCGCCCTGGCCGCGTCGACCCGGAAGCGGAGGAACGCATGAGGGGTGGGGGACTGCTCGTCGCCGGGACCACGTCCGACGCAGGCAAGAGCGTCGTGACGGCCGGCATCTGCCGCTGGCTGGTCCGCAAGGGACTGAAGGTGGCGCCGTTCAAGGGACAGAACATGTCCCTCAACTCCTTCGTCACGAGGGAGGGCGCCGAGATCGGGCGCGCCCAGGCCATGCAGGCGCAGGCGGCACGGGTGGAACCCACCGCGCTGATGAACCCCGTCCTGCTCAAGCCCGGCAGCGACCGGTCCAGTCAGGTCGTCCTGATGGGCAAGCCGGTCGGCGAGCTGAGCGCGCGCGGGTTCTTCGGGAGGGCCGGGGGGTCGTCCCCCGGGGAGGCGCTGCGCGGGGGACGGCGGGAGGAGCTCTTCGAGCCGGTCCTGGCCTGCCTTGAGGAGCTGCGGAGCACGTACGACGCCGTGATCTGCGAGGGCGCGGGCAGCCCGGCCGAGATCAACCTGCGGCGCACCGACATCGTGAACATGGGCATCGCGCGGGCCGCGCGGCTGCCCGTCGTCGTGGTCGGCGACATCGACCGGGGCGGGGTCTTCGCCCAGTTCTTCGGCACGACGGCGCTGCTCGCCCCCGAGGACCAGGAGCTGATCGCGGGCTACCTCGTGAACAAGTTCCGCGGTGACGTGACCCTGCTCGAACCGGGCCTCGACATGCTGCAGGGGCTCACCGGGCGGCGGACCTTCGGCGTCCTGCCGTACGCCCACGGGCTGGGCATCGACGAGGAGGACGGCCTCCGGGTCTCGCTGCGGGGCGCGGTGCGCGAGTCCGTCGTCGCGCCGCCGGTCGGTGAGGACGTGCTGCGGGTCGCCGTCTGCGCGGTGCCGCTGATGTCCAACTTCACGGACGTGGACGCGCTGGCCGCCGAGCCGGGTGTCGTCGTGCGGTTCGTGGACCGGGCGGAGGAGCTCGTCGACGCGGACCTGGTCGTGGTGCCGGGGACGCGCGGGACGGTCAGGGCGCTCGCCTGGCTGCGGGAGCGCGGGCTCGCCGACGCGCTGGCGCGACGGGCCGCCGAGGGCCGTCCGGTGCTCGGCATCTGCGGCGGCTTCCAGGTGCTCGGCGAGCACATCGAGGACGAGGTCGAGTCCCGTGCGGGAGCCGTCGACGGACTCGGGCTGCTGCCCGTACGGGTGCGGTTCGCGCGCGAGAAGACGCTCGCCCGGCCGGTCGGCTCGGCGCTCGGGGAACGGGTCGAGGGGTACGAGATCCACCACGGCGTCGCGGACGTACGGGGCGGGGAACCGTTCCTCGACGGGTGCCGTGTGGGGTCGGTATGGGGTACGCACTGGCACGGCTCCCTGGAGAGCGACGGGTTCCGGCGGGCGTTCCTGCGGGAGGTCGCGGCGGCGGCCGGACGGCGGTTCGTGCCGGCGCCGGACACGTCGTTCGGGACGCTGCGGGAGGAACAGCTGGACCGGCTGGGGGATCTGATCGAGGAGCACGCGGACACGGACGCCCTGCTGCGGCTGATCGAGGAGGGGGCTCCTGCGGGGCTGCCGTTCGTGCCGCCGGGTGCGCCGTGAGCCGCGCCCCGCGTTCGGGTCCCGCCCCGCACCACCCGCACCACGTGTCGAGCATTCCCGGCGGCCTCGGGTCGCCGTTCGAACATTCGCGATCTGAAGGAGTGACCGGCCGATGAGTACCCGGTATCCGTTCACCGCCGTCGTCGGCATGGACGACCTGCGGCTCGCGCTGCTGCTCAATGCCGTCAGCCCGGCCGTCGGCGGGGTGCTCGTGCGGGGTGAGAAGGGGACCGCCAAGTCCACCGCCGTGCGCGCGCTCGCCGAGCTGCTGCCCGCCGTTCCCGTCGTCGCCGGCTGCCGGTTCAGCTGCGACCCGGCCTCGCCCGACCCCGGCTGTCCCGACGGCCCGCACGGGACGGAGCCGGGCACCCAGCGGCCCGCGCGGATGGTCGAGCTGCCCGTCGGCGCCTCCGAGGACCGGCTCGTCGGCTCCCTCGACATCGAGAAGGCGCTCAGCGAGGGCGTCAAGGCCTTCGAGCCCGGCCTCCTCGCCTCCGCCCATCGCGGGATCCTCTACGTCGACGAGGTCAACCTGCTCAGCGACCACCTCATCGACCACCTCCTCGACGCCGCCGCCATGGGGTCCTCCTACGTCGAGCGTGAGGGGGTCTCCGTACGGCACGCCGCCCGCTTCCTGCTCGTCGGGACCATGAACCCCGAGGAGGGCGAGCTCAGGCCCCAGCTCCTCGACCGGTTCGGGCTGACCGTCGAGGTCGCCGCGTCGCGCGACCCGCAGCAGCGCGTCGAGGTCGTCCGGCGGCGGCTCGCCTTCGAGGACGACCCCGCCGCCTTCGCCGACCGCTGGGCCGCTGACGAGGCCGCGCTGCGCGAACGGATCGTCACCGCGCGGGCGTTGCTGCCCCAGGTGACGCTCGGCGACGCCGTGCTGCTCCAGATCGCCGCCACCTGCGCCGCGTTCGAGGTCGACGGCATGCGCGCCGACATCGTCATGGCCCGCACCGCGACCGCGCTCGCCGCCTGGGCCGGCCGCACCGAGGTCACCTCCGAGGACGTCCGGCAGGCCGCGCTGCTCGCCCTCCCGCACCGGCGGCGCCGCTCCCCCTTCGACGCCCCCGGCCTCGACGAGGACAAGCTCGACGAGACCCTGGAGGAGTTCAAGGGGCAGGAGCCGGAGCCGGACGAGGACCCCGAGCCCGACGGACCCGGCGACGGAGGGCCCGGGGACGGGGGACCGGAGGGCGGTCCCGGTGGGGGTGTTCCGCCGCAGGGCGCCGGGCCCGCCGCCGAGAACTCACCCGCCCCCGAGGAGACCTCCCCGCCCGCGCCGCCCGCGCCCTCTCCCGAACCCGCCCCGCAGGGCGCCGGTTCCGGCGAGCGCGCCGCCGTGGCCGCCTCCGAGCCCTTCCGCACCAAGGTGCTCAGCGTCCCCGGCCTCGGCGAGGGCGCGGCCGGGCGCCGCTCCCGGGCCCGTACCGAGCACGGCCGCACCACCGGATCGGTACGCCCCCGGGGCGCGCTGACCAAGCTGCACCTGGCCGCCACCGTGCAGGCCGCGGCCCCGCACCAGAGGGCCCGCGGGCGGACCGGCCCCGGACTCGTGGTCCGCCGGGACGACCTGCGGCAGGCGACCCGGGAGGGGCGCGAGGGGAACCTGGTGCTCTTCGCCGTGGACGCCTCCGGTTCGATGGCGGCCCGGCAGCGGATGAGCGCCGTCAAGGGCGCCGTCCTCTCCCTGCTGCTCGACGCCTACCAGCGCCGCGACAAGGTCGGCCTCATCACCTTCCGGGGCCGCGACGCCGAGGTCGCGCTGCCGCCGACCTCGTCGGTCGACGCGGCCGCCGCCCGTCTCGAGAAGCTCCCGACCGGTGGCCGTACCCCGCTGTCGGCCGGTCTCCTCAAGGCCCACGACGTGCTGCGCGTCGAGCGGCTGCGGGACCCCTCGCGCCGCCCGCTGCTCGTCGTCGTCACCGACGGGCGGGCGACCGGCGGCGGCGCCGACCCGGTGGCGCTCGCCGCCCGCGCGGCGCGGCTGCACGCCGCCGACGGCACGGCGTCCGTCGTCGTCGACTGCGAGACCGGACCGGTGCGGCTCGGGCTGGCCCGGGAGCTCGCCCGTGAACTCGGCGGCACCGCCGTCACCCTGGACGAGCTGCGCGCCGACTCGATCGCCGGCCTCGTCCGGGACGTACAGGGACACCGGAACACCACCACCAGGAGGGCCGCTTAATGCCGCAGGGACAGCCGACCGTCGTTCCCGACGACGGTCTCACCACCCGTCAGCGCCGCAACCGCGCGCTGGTGATGGTGCACACGGGCGTCGGCAAGGGGAAGTCGACCGCCGCGTTCGGCATGGCGCTGCGCGCCTGGAACCAGGGCTGGCCGATCGGGGTGTTCCAGTTCGTGAAGTCGGCCAAGTGGAAGGTCGGCGAGGAGAACGCCCTCAAGGCGCTCGGCGAGACCGGCAAGGGCGGCACCGTCACCTGGAACAAGATGGGTGAGGGCTGGTCCTGGATCCAGCGCGAGGTCGCCGAAGGCGAGCAGTCCCACGAGGAGAAGGCCCGCGAGGGCTGGGAGCAGGTTAAGCGGGACCTCGCCGAGGAGAGGTACAAGTTCTACGTCCTCGACGAGTTCGCGTACCTGCTGCACTGGGGCTGGATCGACGTCGCGGAGGTCGTCGAGGTGCTGCGCGACCGTCCCGGGCACCAGCACGTCGTGATCACCGGACGCAACGCGCCGCAGGAGCTCGTCGACTTCGCCGATCTCGTCACCGACATGTCCAAGGTCAAGCACCCGATGGACGCCGGTCAGAAGGGCCAGCGGGGCATCGAGTGGTAGCACGTCTCGTCATCGCCGCGCCCTCGTCGGGCGCGGGCAAGACCACGGTCGCGACCGGCCTGATGGCCGCGTTCGCCGGCCGTGGTCTGGCGGTCTCGCCGCACAAGGTCGGACCGGACTACATCGACCCGGGCTACCACGCGCTCGCCACGGGGCGGCCGGGCCGCAACCTCGACGCGTACATGTGCGGTACGGGGCTGGTCGCGCCGCTCTTCGAGCACGGGGCGCGGGGGTGCGACCTGGCGGTCGTCGAGGGGGTCATGGGCCTGTACGACGGGGCCGCCGACCAGGGCGAACTCGCCTCCACCGCACAGGTGTCGAAGCTGCTCAAGGCGCCGGTGGTGCTGGTCGTCGACGCGTCCTCGCAGTCGCGGTCGGTGGCGGCGCTCGTGCACGGGTTCGCGTCCTGGGACCCGGAGGTGCGGATCGGGGGCGTGATCCTGAACAAGGTCGCGACGGACCGGCACGAGCATCTGCTGCGGGAGGCGCTCGGGGAGTCCGGGGTGCCGGTGCTGGGTGTCCTCCGGCGGGCGCCCGCCGTGGCGACTCCGTCGCGGCACCTGGGGCTCGTGCCGGTGGCCGAGCGGCAGGCGGCGGCGGTCGCCGCGGTGGCTGCGCAGGCGGAGCAGGTGCGTGCGGGGTGCGATCTGGAGGCGCTTCTGTCGCTGGCCCGCAGTGCGCCGGAGCTGCACTGCGAGCCGTGGGAACCGCACGGGTCGTGGGCAGGCGTTCCGCGGGGCGGTGGGGGTACCCCCGGACGGAGTCCGGGGGAGGGTGGGCACGACCCGACCACCGGACCGCAGACGGTGGACGAGCCCGGCCACAGGCCACTCGTCGCCGTCGCCGGCGGCGCGGCGTTCACGTTCTCGTACGCCGAGCACACCGAGCTCCTGCGCGCCGCCGGCGCCGAGGTCGTCACCTTCGACCCGCTCCGGGACGAGGCCCTTCCCGAGGGGACGAGCGGGCTCGTCATAGGCGGCGGGTTCCCCGAGATGTACGGCGAGCAGCTGTCCGCCAACGAGCCGTTGCGGAAGGCCGTCGCCGCGCTGGCCGCGACAGGCGCGCCCATCGCGGCCGAGTGCGCCGGCCTGTTGTATCTCGCGCGGTCGCTCGACGGCACCCCCATGTGCGGGGTGCTCGACGCGGACGCGCGGATGTCCGAGCGGCTCACCCTGGGGTACCGGGACGCCGTCGCCGTGAGCGACAGCGTGCTCGCGCCCGCCGGGGCGCGGATGCGGGGGCACGAGTTCCACCGGACCGTCATCGAGCCGGGCGCCGGGGCGGCGGCCGCGTGGGGGCTGCGGCAGCCCGAGCGGAGGGTCGAGGGCTTCGTGCAGGGCGGGGTGCACGCGAGCTATGTCCACACCCACTGGGCGGGATCCCCGGAGGCCGCCGCTCGTTTCGTGGAGCACTGCAGGTGAGGTCAGCCGCCGGAGACGCCCACCACGAGCCAGATGAAGCCGACGCCCCCGACCGTGCACAGCAGGGTGGAGCGGGCGGGGTGGTCGTGGTGGGCCTCCGGCAGGATCTCGGCGGCGGCCAGGTAAAGCAGGGCGCCGCCGAAGAACCCCAGATAGCTGCCGAGGAGTTCCACCGGAAGGGTGAACAGCAGGGTGGAGGCGGCGCCGACCAGCGGGGCGAGGGCGTCGGCGACGAGCATGCCGACGGCCTTGCGGCGGGCGTTCCCGTAGAGGCTGGTGATCGTGTACGTGTTGAAGCCGTCGGCGAAGTCATGGGTGATGACGGCGAGGGCGACGGTGGCGCCCATGCCGCCGCCGACCTGGAAGGCGGCGCCGAGCGCGATGCCGTCCATGAGGCTGTGACCGACCATCGCGGCCGCCGCCGTCATGCCGACCTGCGGGACCCTCTCGTCGGCCGCGACGCCGTGTGCGGCCTGGCGTACGGCGAGGAGCCGTTCCACGACATGGGCGAGGAGGAAGCCGCCGACGAAGAGCAGCAGGGCCTCCGGGACTCCGAACACCTCGTCGCCCGCCGCCTCCATGGCCTCGGGCAGCAGGTCGAGTCCGACGACGCCGAGCATGAGTCCGCCGGCGAGGCCGAGGACGAGGTGCCGCCGGTCGGTGACGCGTCCCGCGACCCAGCCTCCGAAGAGCGTCATGAGGAACGCGCCGAGCGCGACGACTACAGCCATGGGCCTTTGGTATCGGATGGGGTGGCGTCCGCGCACCTCGGTGTCGGCGCCCGGGCCGGGGTTCCGGTGGACGAGGTACTCGCCCTGGCCGAGGCGGTGCTGCGGGAGGCGGGGCTGACGCGTGCGGACGTCCGCACGCTCGCCACGCTCGACGCCCGGGCGGCGGAACCGGGGATCGCGGGGGCGGCGGAGGCGCTCGGCGTCCCGCTGCGGGCGTTCACGGCGGAGGAGCTCGCGGCCGTGCCCGTACCGCATCCGTCGGCGCGACCGCTGGCCGCGACGGGGACGGCGTCGGTGGCGGAGGCCGCCGCGCTGCTCGCGGCGGGCGGGGGCACGTCCGTCGGGCTGCTGGTACCGAAGCGGAAATCCCGGCGCGTAACGTGCGCTCTCGCCGCTTCCGTCCCGGTTCGACCGAACGAAGACGCCCCAGGCGTACGGTTGTTGCCCCGAACTCACGGGTACATCGCTGGCGAGCCTGGCTCACCCCCCACCATCCCCACCCCCCACACGACGGCGGCCATGGACATGCATCTGCATACCGACGCCCACGACCTGCGCCACCACGGTGACGCCGAGGTACGGGACGAGAAACTCATCGATCTGGCGGTCAACGTCCGGACGAACACCCCACCGGACTGGCTGCGGGAGCGGATCGCCGACTCCCTGACCGGACTCGCCGCCTACCCCGACGCCCGGGCCGCACGCGCGGCCGTGGCCGAGCGGCACGATCTGCCCTCGAACCGGGTGCTGCTCACGGCGGGCGCGGCCGAGGCCTTCGTGCTGATCGCGCGGGCGCTCCCGGTGCGGCGGCCCGTCGTGGTGCATCCGCAGTTCACCGAGCCCGAGGCGGCGCTGCGCGACGTCGGTCACGAGGTGGGGCGGGTGCTGCTGCGCGAGGAGGACGGTTTCCGGCTGGATCCGGCGGCGGTCCCCGAGGACGCGGACCTGGTGGTGATCGGGAACCCCACGAACCCCACGTCCGTGCTGCACCCCGCCGCCTCGATCGCCGCGCTCGCGAGACCCTGGCGGACCCTGGTGGTCGACGAGGCGTTCCTGGACGCGGTGCCGGGCGAGCGCGAGGCGCTGGCCGGCCGGACCGATGTGCCGGGGCTCGTGGTGCTGCGCAGCCTCACCAAGACGTGGGGGCTCGCCGGTCTGCGGATCGGGTACGTGCTGGCGGAGCCGGCGACGATCGCCGCCCTGGAGCGGACGCAGCCGCTGTGGCCGGTGTCGACGCCTGCCCTGGTGGCGGCGGAGGCCTGCATGTCGCGGGCGGCGCTGGCGGAGGCCGAGCACGCGGCGCACCGGATCGGGGTCGAGCGGGCCCATCTGCTCGCCGGGCTCGCGGAGTTCGACGAGGTGCGGACGGTGCCGGGGTCGGAGGGCCCCTTCGTGCTGCTGCGGATCGACGGGGCGGACGCGATCCGGGAGCGGCTGCGGTCGCTGGGCTTCGCGGCCCGCCGGGGCGACACCTTCCCGGGGCTCGACCGGAACTGGCTGCGGATCGCGGTCCGGGACCGGGTCACGACGAACCGCTTCCTGCAGGCCCTCGACCAGGCCCTGCTGATGGGCGGCTGAGCGTCGGGCGATCCGGGGCGCTCCGCGGACACGGGTCCGGGGAGGGCGGCGTCGTCACCGTCGCCCTCCCCGGACCCGCGCTTCCCCGGAGGCTCCCCCCGGAGCCTCCGGCCACCGCGCCCCCCGGCTCATGCCCCTGCGCGTCCCCCTCGGACCGTCAGCCCCGGGAGCGGGCGCGCGAGCGGGTCAGCGCGAGTGCGCCGCCGCCGGCCACGAGGAGCGCGAGCGCACCGCCCGCGATGTACGGGGTGGTGGAGCTGCCGCCGGTCTCGGCGAGGTTCTGGGTGGGCGTGGTGCCGCCGTTGTTGGTCTTGATGCCGCCGGCGTCACTCGGCTTGACCGAGGGCTGCTGCGTGGGCTGCTCCGAGGGCTGCTCGCTGGGCTCCTGGGTGGGCTGCTCGGTCGGCTTCCCGGTGGGCTCCTCGGTGGGCCGCTCCGTCGGGGGCGTGCCCTTGGGCGTCTCGCAGGTGGCCTCGGCGAGCGTCACGGTGCCGTCGACCGCGGCGACGCCGAGCTTCAGCGGGTCGACCTCCACCTTGAGTTCCAGGGCGGTCGCCGCCGCCGTGCGCGAGGTGGTGGACGTACGGGACAGGTCGAGGGTGACCTGTCCGACACCGGGCACGCTGACCTGGGTCCGGCCGCCGGCGGAGAGGGTCGTCTTCTTGCCGAAGACGGTGACGTGACCGAGGACGTTGGACTCGGCGACGGGCTTCTTGCCCACCTCGCACAGGGCCTTGGAGGTCACCTTCTGGACCTCGATGAGCGAGAGCAGCGGGATTCCGGGGACGTGGACCCGGGCCTTGACGAGGTTCACGTACCCCTCGGCCTTCTTCTCGTCCACGGTGGCCTTCGAGGTGGCGACGTCGGCGGCCAGGATGTCGATCGGCTTGCCGTTCTCGGCCCCCTGCACCTTCACGGAGAGCGCGGTCTCGTCCTCGGTCTCCGGCGCCTTGACCTCGTTGAGGGAGACCCGCAGCGGCACGTCGACCGTCTTGCCGAGGAGGGAGACGTCGAGGCCGGTCCGCAGGACGACGGCGGTGGCGCGCCCTTCGCCGCCCGTGGCCTGTGCCGCCGGGGCCGCCAGGAGCACGGGGCCGACGGTCAGGGCGGCGACGGTCGCGGCGGCGGCGGTACGGCGTACGGGCATGCGGAAGGTGTTGCTGTTCAAGATGGTGGAACCCCCACAAGAGACATGGCGTCGCCGGCCGCTCACCACGGGGACGGTGGGTCGGCGCGGCCTCGGCGACTTGAGACACCGGAATCTTTACGCACGGAGAGTGAACCCACAGTCGCCTGACGTGAGTTCACTCCAAAGGGGGGTTTCCGTGTTCATATTCGATTTTTTTCGACACAACCGTTCCCGGGTGTCCCGCGTCTTTCGCACGCGGGGACACACAGCGAGTCCCCTGGGAAGGGTGTGAACGACCGGCCGTGCGCCGGGGTAACGGATCGTCAACCCGGCACATCGGAGGGGGCGGTCAGCTCGCGCGCCAGTACCCCAGCGCGTGGACGCGCTCCTTGGGCAGCGCGAGTTCCTTGCGGGCGTACGTGGCGAGGGTCCGGGTGGTCGCGGTGTCGCAGGCGATCCAGACGTACGGGTCGAAGTCCGCGAGGGCCGGGAGTTCGGCCTTCACGCGGTCGACGAGGTCGGCCCCGCCGTTCCGGCGCGGCACCCGGCGCAGTTCGTGGTGCGCGGGGTCGAGCCGGACCGGCAGGTCCTCGTCCGAGGCGTGCTGGGTCTCGAACCAGACGGTGGCGGGGACGCCCGGAAGGGCGTCGAGCAGGGAGTTGACGGCGGGCAGCGACGCCGGGTCGCCGACCACGAGGAGCCGTCCCGGGCGCGGCTCCGGGGCGTCGAAGCCGGTCCCCTGGAGGGTCGCCTCGACGGTGTCGCCCGGGGCGCAGGCGCGGGCCCAGCGGCTGGCGACGCCGTCGTGGAGGGCGAACTCCAGGCTGAACGTGCCGGCCTCCTGGTCGGGGTCGACCAGGGTGTACGCGCGCTGGTGCGGCTTGCCGCCGTTCTCGAACCAGATCCGGACCCACATCGTGGGGTGGATTCCGGCGGCGGCGAGCAGACCGCCGTCCGTGAAGTGCACCCTGCGGTAGTCCTCGGTGACCTGCTCCGCCCCCGTCACGGTGAACGTGAAGTCCTTGCCCCGCATCAGCTTGAGAACGGCACCCTGCCAGCCGTGACCCACCGCAATCCCCTCCCCTGAACTCCTGTAGATTAATTTAGGTCAGCCTAACCTAAGAAAATCGCAGAAGACATGGCCCCGGCCATGTCGGGTACATGGACGGGATCGGGGTCTCCGTGAGCATCGAGGTCTACCGGGACGCTTGGGGCGTCCCCCATCTGCGCGCTGCTGACCAGGACGAACTCGCCTTCGCGCAGGGCCGGGTCACCGCCCGCGACCGGGCCTGGCAGCTGGAGGTCGAGCGGCACCGGGCCCAGGGCACCACGGCCGCCTTCCTCGGCGCCGCCGAGCTCGGCTGGGACACCTTCGCCCGGCGCTCCCGGCTCGCCGACACCGCCCGCCGCTGCTTCGAGCGGCTCGAGCGCGAGGACGCGCGGACGGCGGCGTGGGTCCGCGCGTACGTGGACGGGGTCAACGACGGCCTGGCGGAAGGGGCCGGGCGGGCGCCCGAGTTCGCCGAGACCGGCCTCGCGCCCGGCCGGTGGGAGCCGTGGACCCCGCTCGCCGTCTGGCTGACGACCCACATCCTGTTCGCCGGCTTCCCCACCAAGCTGTGGCGCGAGGAGGTCGCCCGGCGGCTCGGCGAGGAGTGGACCGAGCTCTTCGCGACCGACGGGCCGGGAACCTCGGGCTCCAACGGCTGGCTGGTCGCGGGCGGACGGACCGCGAGCGGGGCGGCCCTGGTGGCCGGCGACCCGCACCGCTTCATCGAGGCGCCCGGCGTCTACCAGCAGATCCGGCTCGCCTGCCCCGCGTACGACGTGGTGGGCATCGCCGTGCCCGGCGTCCCCGGGCTCGCCCACTTCGGCCACACCGGGCCGGCGGCCTGGGCGATCACCAACGCGATGTCGGACTACCAGGACCTCTACCGGGAGCGGCTGCGGCGGCTCCCGGACGGCGGGGTGGAGGCGTACGGCCCCGAGGGCTGGCGCCCGGCGACGGCGCACACCGAGACGATCGAGGTCGCGGGCGGGGAGCCGGTCGTGGTCGAGGTGATCGAGACCGACCGCGGCCCGGTGATCATCGGGGTGGACGACGAGCCCGGCGACGCCACGTCGGAGGGCGCCACGTCGGAGGGCGCCACGTCGGAGGGCGCCACGTCGGAGGGCGCCACGTCGGAGGGCACTGCTTCGGAGGGCACTGCCTCGGAGGGTGCTGCGTCGGAGGACGCCGCCTCGGAGGGTGCTGCTTCGGAGGGTGCCGCGTCGGGCGGCACTGCCTCGGAGGGTGCTGCGTCGGACGAGGGCTCCCCGGACCAGGCCTCGCGGGACCGTGCCGCCCAGGACCAGGCGCCGTGGGAGCACGCCCCGGCCTGGGAGGGCGTCGCCCTGCGGTACCCGCCGCGTGTCACCGGACAGCTCGGGTTCGAGGTGCTGCCCGCGCTGCTGCGCGCCCGGACCGTCGCCGACGTGGACACGGCCCTCGACGGCTGGGTCGAGCCGGTCAACGTCGTCCTGGCCGCCGACACCGAGGGCGGCCTGCTGCACCGGGTCGCCGGCCGGGTGCCCGTACGGCACCGGACCAACTCGCTGCGGATCGTGCCCGCCTGGGATCCCGAGCACGCGTGGCAGGACGCCCCGGCGCCGCTGCCCCGGGCCGAGGTGGACGGGCACGCCGTGATGGCCAACGCCCGGGGCCTCGCCGCGCCGCTGGGCATCGAGTTCGCCCCGCCGCACCGGGCGGACCGGATCGACGCGCTGCTCGGCGCCTCGGCGGACTGGACCCCGGAGAGCGTCACCGCCGTCCACCGGGACACCGACAACCGCTCGGCGGCCCGCCTCCTGGCGGCCGTGGACCGGGTGGGCGGGAGCGGGCGGGCCGGCTCCGGCACGTCCCCCGCCGGCCTCTCCCCCGCCGCCTCCGCCGTGCGCGACCGGCTGCTCGCCTGGGACCGGAGGATGGACGCGGAGAGCACCGACGCCGGTCTCTACGCCGCCGTGCGCGGGGCCGTCGTCCGCCGGTTCGCCGCCCACGAGGCCTTCGCGGCGCTGCGTGAACCCGCCCCGTACCCCGAGGTGTTCCGGCCCTGGCTGGCCCTCGGGCCGCGCGTCGCCTACGCCCTGGAGACCCTGCTCGTGGCCGGGCCCGTGCCCGCCGCGGACGTCGACCGGATCGTGCGCGAGGCGCTCGACGAGGTGGCCGCCGGTGAGCCCCCGGCCGCCTGGGGCGTGACGCACCGGCTCGCGCCCTGGCAGGCGCTGCCCGACCCCGACGACGCGCAGTGGCCGGGGCTCGGCGGGGACCACGACTGCGTGCTCTCCACGTCCAGCGTGCCCGGGTGGACCGACCGCAGCGGCCGGGCCTCCGCCGCCCGTTACGTCTGGGACCTCGCCGACCGCGAACGGAGCGGCTGGATCGTGCCGTTCGGCGCGTCCGGCGTGCCCGGAGACCCGCACCACCGCGACCAGCTTCCGCTGTGGCTGAGGGGCGAACTCGCCCCCGTCACCACCGACTGGCAGAACCTCACCAAGGAGCAGGGATGACCACCGCCACCGCCGCCTACGTCCGGAGCATCGACGGCTTCGGCACCGTCACGGTCCGGCCCGTCGAGCCCGAGCGCGACGCCGCGCTCCTGCACGCCTGGGTCAACGAGGAGCGGGCCCGCTTCTGGGGCATGGTCGGCACCACCGTCGAGCAGGTCCGGGACGTCTACGCGCACCTCGACTCGCTCACCACCCACCACGGCTTCTTGGTGATCCTGGACGACGAGCCCGTCGCCCTGCTCCAGACGTACGACCCCGAGGCCGACCGTGTCAGCGAGTGCTACGAGGTGGAGCCCGGGGACATCGGCGCCCACTTCCTCATCGCGCCGAGCGCGGCCCCGCAGCCGGGCTTCACCGGCCGGCTCCTGTCCGCGCTCGTCGCCTTCACGCTGCGGGACCACTCCCGGGTGGTCGTGGAGCCGGACGCCTCCAACGAGAAGGCGATCGCCCGCATGGTGCGCGCCGGGTTCGAGCTGGGCCCGGAGGTCGTGCTGCCCGAGGTGGACCTGCCGGAGGTCTTCATCCCGGAGAAGAAGGCCCGGCTGGCGTTCCTGACCCGGCGCTGATCGGCCGTCGGCGGGCAGACGGGCGGGGCCCAGGGGCCGTCCCGGCCCCGGCCCGATCGGCAGGACACCCGCTAGCCCACGACCCGCCCGTTGACGACGACCCGGCGCGGTGCCGCCAGGACGCGGACGTCCGCGCGCGGGTCCTCGCCGTAGACGACGAGGTCGGCCGGGGCGCCCTCCTCCAGGGAGGGGCGCCCCAGCCACGCCCTGGCTCCCCAGGCGGTGGCCGCGAGCGCGTCGATCGGCGGGATGCCGGCCTTCGTCAGCTCCTCGACCTCCTCGGCGACCAGGCCGTGGGCGAGGGAGCCGCCCGCGTCGGTGCCGACGAAGACCGGGACGCCCGCGTCGAAGGCGGCGCGCACGGTGTCGTAGCGGCGCGCGTGCAGCCTGCGCATATGGGCCGACCAGCGGGGGAACTTCTCCTCGCCGCCGTCGGCGAGGTGCGGGAAGGTCGCGATGTTGACCAGGGTCGGGACGATCGCGACGCCCCGCTCGGCGAAGAGCGGGATGGTGTCCTCGGTGAGGCCGGTGGCGTGCTCGACGCAGTCGATTCCGGCCTCGACGAGGTCGCGGAGCGAGTCCTCGGCGAAGCAGTGCGCGGTGACGCGGGCGCCGAGCCGGTGGGCCTCGGCGATGGCCGCCTCGACCTCGGTGCGCGGCCAGCAGGCGGTGAGGTCGCCGGCCTCGCGGTCGATCCAGTCGCCGACGAGCTTGACCCAGCCGTCGCCGCGCCGGGCCTCGCGGCCGACGTAGGCGACGAGGTCGGCGGGCTCGATCTCGTGGGCGTAGTTGCGGATGTAGCGGCGGGTGCGGGCGATGTGCCGCCCCGCGCGGATGATCTTCGGCAGATCCTCCCGCTCGTCGATCCAGCGGGTGTCGGAGGGCGAGCCCGCGTCCCGGATCAGCAGGGTGCCCGCGTCACGGTCGGTGAGGGCCTGCTTCTCGCTGGTCGCCTCGTCGACGGGGCCGTGCCGGTCGAGCCCGACGTGGCAGTGGGCGTCGACGAGTCCGGGCAGCACCCAGCCCTCGACGGTGACCGCCTCGGCGGCGGGCCGGTCGAAGGTGACCCGTCCGTCGACGCACCACAGTTCGTCCCGTACGTCCTCGGGGCCGACGAGCACCCGACCCTTCACGTGCAGCACCGCGCGATCACTCATGTCTGCACTGTACGAGGACGGGACCCCGGCCGGGGAGGGCCCCTCGGTACCCTGATCCGGAGTTCCGCCCGCACGAATCCGAGTCGAAGAAGGCACCGCCGTGACCGTGACACATCCGCTCCTGGACCTGGCCCCGCTGACCGCCGCGCATTTCGCGTCGATCGAGCGGCGGGTGGCCGCGCTGCTCTCCACGGAGCAGGACGTGGTGATCACCCAGGGCGAGGCGCTGCTCCCCCTGGAAGGGTGCATCCGCAGCGGTGCGCGGGCCGGATCGACCGCCCTGAACGTGGTCACGGGACCGTACGGGCAGACCTTCGGCAACTGGCTGCGGGACTGCGGCGCGACCGTGGTCGACCTGGAGGTGCCCTTCCACACGGCGGTGACGGCCGCGCAGGTGGAGCAGGCGCTCGCCGCCCACCCGGAGATCGACTTCGTGTCCCTGGTGCACGCCGAGGCGGCGACCGGCAACACCAATCCGGTCGCGGAGATCGGTGAGGTCGTGCGGGCGCACGGCGCGCTGTTCTACCTGGACGCGGTGGCGTCGATCGGCGCCGAGCCGGTGCTGCCGGACGCCTGGGGCGTGGACATGTGCATCATCGGCGCGCAGAAGGCGATGGGCGGGCCCGCGGGTGTGTCGGCGGTGTCGGTGAGCGCGCGGGCGTGGGAGCGGTTCGCCGCCAACCCGGCCGCGCCGCGCCGCTCGTACCTCTCCCTCCTGGACTGGAAGGAGCGCTGGATCGACGGCGGCCGGAAGACGCTGCTGCACGCTCCGGCGCAGCTGGAGATGCTGGCCCTGGAGGCCTGTGTGGAGCGGATCGAGGCGGAGGGCCTGGACGCGCTGATGGCGCGGCACGCGGCCGCCGCGGCGGCGACCCGGGCGGGCGCGCTGGCCCTGGGCGGCGGCCTCGAGCCGTACGTGTACGAGGCGGAGGACGCGGCGCCGGTCGCGACGACGCTGCGCGTCCCGGCCGGTACGGACGCCTCGGAGCTGGTGGCGAAGGCGCTGGCCGCCGATCCGTCGCTGCCGCTGATCGCGGGCGGCGGGGCGCTGGCCAAGGAGATGATCCGGGTCAACCACTACGGGGTGGACGCGACTCCGGGCGCCGTGCAGTCCTCTCTGGCGGCGCTGGGCGCGGCGCTCGGCGAGGCGGGCCGCGCGGTGGATCTGGAGGGCGCGCGCCGGGCGGTCACGGAGGCCTGGTCGGTCTGATCGATCCGCGTACGCCGACCTGCGTACGGGACGGGGAGGGGCGGGGTCCGGTGCCGGACCCCGCCCCTTCCGCGCGCTTCTGCGCACTCCGGTCGCCTCGGCCGCTCCGGGTACGTCGACGGCTCCGGGTACGCCGGCTGCTCCGGCCGATCCGGCTGCTCCGGTTACAGCGCCGGGTAGTCGGTGTAGCCGCGGTGGTCGCCGCCGAAGAAGGTCGCCGGGTCCGGGGTGTTGTACGGGCCGCCGGACCGCAGCCGGGCGGGCAGGTCGGGGTTGGCGAGGAACAGCGCCCCGTACGCGACGAGGTCGGCGGTGCCGTCCTCGATCAGGGTCAGCGCGTCGGCCCCGGTCGGCCCCTCGGTGGAGGGGTTGAGGATGAACGTGCCGGAGAACGCCTTGCGCAGGGCGAGGGTCAGCTCGCGGAGCTCGGGCGCGGGCTCCGTGACGTGCAGGTAGGCGATGCCGACGGGCTCGATCGCGGCGACGAGGGCGGGGTAGAGCTCCTCGGGGTCGGTCTCGGCGATGTCGTTGTAGGTGTTGGCCGGGGAGATCCGCAGGCCGGTGCGCTCGGGGCCGATCTCGGCGGCGACGGCCTTGACGACCTCGACGGCGAGGCGGATGCGGTTCTCGACCGGGCCGCCCCACTCGTCGGTGCGGTGGTTGGAGCCGGAGGCGAGGAACTGCTGGATCAGATAGCCGTTGGCGCCGTGGATCTCGACGCCGTCGAAGCCGGCGTCGACGGCGTTCCGCGCGGCCTCGGCGAAGCCGGCGATCGTCTCCCGGATCTCGTCGGCGGTGAGCTCGCGCGGGGCGACGAAGTCGATGAGGCCGGTGCCGGCGAAGAGCTGGCCCTTGGGGGCGACGGCGGACGGGCCGACGGGGTGGAGGCCGTCGCCGAGGACGACGGGGTGGCTGATCCGGCCGGCGTGCATCAGCTGGACGAAGATCGTGCCGCCGCGCTCGTGGACGGCGTCGGTGACCTCGCGCCAGGCGGCGACCTGCTCGGCGCTGTGCAGGCCGGGGGTGTTGGGGTAGCCCTGGCCGACGGCGCTGGGCTGGGTGCCCTCGGTGATGATCAGGCCGGCCGAGGCGCGCTGGGCGTAGTACTCGGCGACGAGCGCGGTGGGGGTGCGGCTGTCCCCCTCGGCGCGGCTGCGGGTCATCGGGGCCATCGCGATGCGGTTGGCGAGCCGGGTCCCAGCGAGGTCTACGGGGTCGAAGGCGGTGGTCATGGCTGTCCCCTTCACAAACTTATGTGGTCGGCCAAGTATCTGGTCCGGATGCCACTGTAACCCATTGCTTGGCCAGCCAAGGTAATCTGGGGGGAGAGCCTTCACGAGGAGCCCGCGATGTCAGGAACCGACCCCGTCTGTACCGAGACGGTGCCCTCCGCCGCCCACGGCGGCCCCGTCAGCGTCGCCCTGGCCGGGGTGGCCCGGATGCACCGGATCGCCGCCGGACGGCGGCTGCGGGAGCTCGGCCTCTACCCGGGCCAGGAGATGATGATGATGCGGCTCTGGGACTGCGGACCGGTCCGCCAGTCCGAGCTGATCCAGTCCCTGGGGCTCGACGCCTCGACGGTGACCAAGATGCTCCAGCGCATGGAGCACTGCGGCCTCGTCCTGCGCCGCCCCGACCCCGCCGACCGGCGCGCGGTCCTGGTCGAGGCGACGGACGAGGGCCGGTCGCTGCGCGCCGGCGTCGAGGGCGTCTGGTCCGATCTGGAGCAGGTCTCCCTGAGCGGGCTCGGCCCGGACGACCGGGCCGAACTCGAGCGGCTCCTCGGCCTCGTGGCGGACAACCTGCGCGAGGAGGCGGGCGAGGCGGGCGACTGCCCGGCCCCGCCGCGCGGCTGCTGAACCCCCGCGTCCGCGGTACGGGGGTCAGCCCGCGAGAACCTCCGGGACGCGGTACGGGGGTCAGCCCGCGAGAACCTCCGGGACGCGGTACGGGGGTCAGCCCGCCAGGACCTCCAGGGCGCGGTCCACGTCCGCCGCCGTGTTGTACAGGTGGAAGGACGCGCGCAGATTGCCCGCGCGGGCGGAGAGCAGGACGCCGGCCTCGCGCAGCGCGTCCTCGCGCTCCCCGAGGCCGGGGACGGCGACGACCGCCGACTCGTCCATGACCGGCGCGTGGCCGAGCGCGACGAGTCCGGCGCGGAAGCGCGCCGCGAGCCCCTTGACGTGGGCCTCGATCCGCTCGATGCCGATCTCCTCGAGGAGCGCGAGCGAGCGGGCCGCCCCGTGGTACGAGAGGAAGGCCACGGGCTCGTCGAAGCGGCGTGCGCTGGCGGCCAGTTCGCGGACCGGGCCGTAACTGTTCACCCACAGCTCCTCGCCGGTGACCCAGTTGGCGTGGATCGCGAGGAGCGAGTCCTGCGCCTCCTCGGTAACGGTGAGGAAGGACGCCCCGCGCGGGCAGAGCAGGTACTTGTAGCCGCCGGCGACCGTGTAGTCCCACTCCCCCGCGCTCAGCGGCAGCCAGCCGGCCGACTGGGTCGCGTCCAGGAGGGTCCGGGCGCCGTGCGCGGCCGCCGCGGCCCGGATCGCCGCGAAGTCCGCGGTCCGGCCGTCCGCCGACTGCACGGCCGAGAAGGCGACGAGCGCGGTCTCGGGGCCGATCGACCCGGCGAGCCGGTCGAGGGGCACGAACCGGGTCTTGAGGTCGCCGCGGATCGTGAAGGGGGTGATGACGGAGGAGAAGTCGCCCTCGGGGAAGAGGATCTCGGACCCGGCGGGCATCGACTGGGCGATCATGCCGCAGTGCACGGCGACCGAGCTGCCGACGGCGACGCGCTCGGGCGCGACGCCCACGAGCCGGGCGTAGGTGGCACGGGCCTCGTCCACGATCCCGAAGTCCCCGGCGCCGCCCGGGCGGCCGGCGGCGGTCTCCTCCGCGAGGAGCACGACGGCATCGATCGCGCGGCGCGGCAGCAGCCCGCAGGCGGAGGTGTTGAGGTAGGTGTTCTTCGGCGCGAACTCGGCGCCCCCGAGGGGCTTTTCCAGGGAATCCATGCCCTCACCCTGGATTCCCCACGATCACCCGTCAATCGGGTTCGGTCGTGGGGAATCCCCAAGCCGCACTTATCGCCGCAGGTGGGAGGGGGTGCGGGCGATCATGCACCGGGCCGGATGTGGGCGGTCACGCGCCCGGGACCTCACAGCTGCCGTCGGTGTCGCAGACCGCCGCGTCGCCGCCGACGGTCTGGAGGACCCGTCCCTGCCAGGCCTGCTCGAGGGCCTGGGTGAAGACCTCGGCGGGCTGGCCGCCGGAGATGCCGTAGCGGCGGTCGAGCACGAAGAACGGCACGCCGTTCGCACCGAGTTCGGCGGCCTCCCGCTCGTCCTCGCGTACGGCGTCGGCGTAGGCGGAGCCGTCGGCGAGGACGGCCCGCACCTCGGCCTCGTCGAGACCGGCCTCGACGCCCAGCGTCACCAGGGTCTCGGCGTCGAAGACGGAACGCTCCTCGGCGAAGTTGGCGCGGTAGGCCAGGTCCAGGAGCTCGTTCTGCAGCCCGCGGTCCTTGGCGAGGTGGAGCAGCCGGTGGATGTCGAAGGTGTTGCCGTGGTCGCGGCCCTCGGTGCGGTAGCCGAGGCCCTCGGAGTGCGCGTTGGACGCGACGTGCGCCTCCATGGCGCGGGCCTCGTCGAGGGTGCGGCCGTACTTCTTGGCGAGCATCTCCAGGACGGGGCCGGTGTCGCCCTTGGCGCGGTTCGGGTCGAGCTCGAAGGAGCGGTGCACGACCTCGACGTCCTCGCGGTGGGCGAAGGCCTCGAGTCCCTTCTCGAAGCGGGCCTTGCCGATGTAGCACCAGGGGCAGGCGATGTCGCTCCAGATCTCGACGCGCATGTGACTTCTCTCCGGGGTTCGGCGGCGGGGTGTTCGGGGTGTTCCGTCGCGACAACGACCCCGCCGGCGGATTTCATTCCGTTTCCGGTCCCAGTGTGAGCCGGAGCACGAGGTGGTCGCCGTCGCACGGGGTCTCCGGGTCGGGGGTCCAGCCGTGGGCGGCGTAGAAGGCCTGGGCGCGCGTGTTCTTCTCGAAGACCTCCAGGCGCGCCTCGGTCACCCCGGCGGCCCGCCAGCCGTCGACGCAGGCCGCGTGGAGCTCGGTGCCGACGCCGCCGCGCCAGCGGGCGGGGAGGACGTGGAGCTGGGTGAGGTGCATGCGGCCGTCGCGCTCCCCGTACGCGGCGATGCCGGCGAGCTCCCCGTCCCGTACGGCGCAGAGGACGGCCCCGCGCTCGACGGCGGCGGCCCAGCCGGCCCGGGAGCGGGCGATCTCCTCGGGGCCGAGGAAGTCGGCGTCGGGGACGTGACCGCGGTAGTAGGTGGCGCGGGCCTCGGTGTGGAGGGCGACGACGGCGTCGAGATCGGCGGGAGCGGCAAGTCGGATCATGGTTCTTCAGGACGCGCGGGAGGGCGGGGCGGTTGCGGCGGGGGTGAGCGCGGTGGCCGACGGGGCGGTCTCGGCGCGGGTGCGCGCGGGCGTGGCTGCTGCCGACGGGTCGGCGCCCGCCGCGGCGGGCCCGGCCACCGCCGTCAGACGGCTGAAGGAGGACCGGTAGGCGCTCGGGGTGAGGCCCGTGCGGCCCAGGAGGTGCCGGCGCAGGGAGTCCCCGGTGCCGAGTCCGCTCGCGCGGGCGACCCCGTCCATGGCGAGCGAGGTGCTCTCCAGGAGCTCCTTGGCCCGCTCCACGCGCTGGTGCAGCAGCCACTGGAGCGGGCTGACGCCGGTCTCGGCGTGGAAGCGCCGGGAGAGGGTGCGGACGGAGACGCCGGCGTGCCGGGCGAGGTCGGTGAGGCCGAGGGGTTCGTCGAGGTGTTCCATCGCCCACGCGCGGGTGGCGGCGAAGGAGACCCCGCGCTCGGGTGGCAGCGGGGTCTGGGTGAACTGGGTCTGACCCCCGGGCCGTACGGGCGCGACGAGGGCGAGCCGGGCGACCCCGTTGGCGACGGCGGCGCCGTAGTCGGTGCGGATGACGTGCAGGCAGAGGTCGATGCCCGCGGCGTATCCGGAGGAGGTCAGCACGGGCCCGTCCTGGACGAACAGGACGTCGTCCTGGAGGTCGACGGACGGGTGGCGGGCGGCGAGCAGCGAGCTGTACGCCCAGTACGTCGTCGCGGCCCGGCCGTCGAGCAGCCCGGCCTCGGCGAGCGCGAAGGCGCCTGTGCAGATGGAGGCGATCCGGCTGCCCGCCGTGGCGGCGGCGCGCAGTGCGGTGAGGATGCGCGGGTCGGGGTCGGTGTACGAGCCGCTGCCCGCGAGGACCACGGTGTCGGCCCCGGCGACGGCGTCGAGGCCGTGCGGGACGACGAGGTCGAGTCCGCCGGTGGTGGTGACGGGCCCGGGGTCGGGTGCGCAGATGACCGTCTCGTAGCCGGGTGCGCCGTCGATCTCGACCTTGCCGAACAGCATCTCGGGAATGGCCAGGTTGAACATCGAGACGGGCGGGGCGGCGATCACGGCGACGCGGCGGAGAGGGGGCGGGGGTGCGGACTCGGCTGTCATGTGGCCAGAACCTCCGGGCATATGGCATTCGGGCCACTACTGTACGGCTCCGCCGATCATGAAGCTGGGTCCATGCCCTCGACAGACCTCGCCGAAGCTCCCGTTGCCGCCCCCTCCCCCGCCCGGACGTCCCCCGGCCCCGCCCTGGCGGCCGCGATGCTCGGGTTCGCGCTCATCACCCTGGACACCTCCGTCGTGAACGTCGCGCTGCCCGCGATCGGCGCCGATCTGAAGGCCGGGATGTCCGGGCTCCAGTGGGTGGTCGACGCGTACACCCTGGCCTTCGCGGCGCTGCTGCTCTCCAGCGGGGCGCTCGCCGACCGGATCGGGGCGAGCCGGGCGTACGGGATCGGGGCCGTCGTCTTCGTCCTCGCCTCTGTGGCCTGCGGTCTGGCCCCGGGCCTGCCGGCGCTCCTGGCGGCGCGGGCGGTGCAGGGGGTCGCGGCGGCCGTGATGCTGCCGGCCTCGCTCGCGCTCGTACGGGAGGCGTACGGCGATCCGGGGCGGCGGGCGCGGGCGGTGTCGCTCTGGGCGGCGGGCGGCACGGTCGCCGTGGCGCTCGGCCCGGTCGCGGGCGGAGCGCTGACCACGGCGTGGAGCTGGCGGGGCACCTTCTTCGTGAACCTGCCGCTGGGTCTGCTCGCGCTGGCGCTGCTGGGCCGGGTGGCACGTTCGGAGCGCGGGCCCGCCCCGCTGGACCTGCCGGGACAGCTGACGGCGATGGCGGCGCTCGGGGCGCTGACCTTCGCCGCCATCGAGGGCGGTACGGAGGGGTGGTGGGCGCTGGGGCTCGCCGGCGTCTCGTTCGCCGCCTTCCTCCTGATCGAGACGCGGCGCAGGCACCCGGTGGTGCCGCTGGGTCTGTTCCGGAACACGACGGTCGCGGTCGCGGTGGCGGCGGGCTCGGCGAACAGCGTGGCCTTCTACGGGATGCTGTTCGTCTTCAGCCTCTTCTTCCAGCAGGTGCTGGGCCTCTCGGCGCTGGCCGCCGGGCTGATGTTCCTGCCGATGACGGGGCTCCTCGCCGGTGTGAACGTCCTGTCGGCGAGGGTGGCGGCGCGGTACGGCGCGCGACTGCCGATCGTCCTCGGCCAGGCGGTCGCGGTGGCGGGCCTGCTCGGGCTGCTCACGGTCGACGCCCACACCTCGCGGGTGGCGCAGGCGCTCCTCCTGATTCCCCTCGCCCTGGGTGCGGGCTTCTCGCTGCCGCCGCTGATCGCCTCGATGATGGAGGCGGTCCCGGCGGACCGCGCGGGCACGGCGGCGGGCCTCCTGAACGCGGTCCGGCAGACGGCCGGCGCCCTCGCGATCGCGGTCTTCGGCTCCCTGGCGGCCACGTCCATGGAGTCGGCCCTGCGCACGAGCCTGCTGATCAGCGCGTCCTTCCTCGCCCTGACGACGCTGGCCTCCCTGCGGCTGCCCGGCCGGGGCCGCTGAGCGGGCTCAGGCGCCCTTGCGGTACTGCCCGGGGGCCAGCCCGTACTCGCGCTTGAAGGCCTTGGCGAAGGCGAACTCCGAGGAGTATCCGGAGCGTTCGGCCACCGCGCGGAGCGGGAGGTCGTCGGTGCGCAGGAGGCGGCCCGCCGTCGTCATGCGCCACCAGGTGAGGTAGGCGAGGGGGGACCGGCCGACGAGGGCGGTGAAGCGGCGGGCGAAGGCCGCGCGCGAGAGGCCGCCGAGGGCGCCGAGTTCCTCGACGGTCCAGGCCCTGGCCGGGTCGTGGTGGAGGGCCCGGAGGGCTCCGGCGACCACCGGGTCGCTCAGGGCGGCCGACCAGCCCGTGGAGCGGTCGGCACACACGCTGAGCCACCAGGTGCGCAGCAGGTACAGCAGGAGGGTGTCGAGCAGGGCGGGGACGATCGCGTCCGATCCCGGCTGGGGTTCGGCGAGTTCGGCGCCGAGCAGGTCGACGGCGGCGCGCAGCCGGGGGTGGGCGCCGACCCGGGCGGGGAGGTGGACGTACGGGGGCAGCTCGGTGAGGAGCGGGTGGGCGCGGGCCCTGCTGAGCTGGTAGGCGCCGCACAGGAGCAGGGTCTCCTCGGCACCGATCGGGCCGCGGACGGGCGGGGTGGGCCAGGAGCCGTCGGGGGCGGGAACGGCGTCGGTGAGCGGGGTGTCGGGCCGGTCGGCGAGGCCGTGGCCGGTGCCGTGGGCGAGGAGGACGACGTCACCGGGGCCGAGCCGGACGGGGGCGGTGTCGTCCGGGGGCAGCAGCCAGGCGGTGCCCTGGAGGACGACGTGGAATCCGGCTCCCTTGCTCGGCGGGAAGCGGAATCCCCAGGGCGCGAAGCGGACCGTGCGGGAGGAGTGGGGCCGGCCGGTGCGCATGGCGGCGATGGCATCGCTCAGTACGTCCATCCCGGCACCGTACTCCGCGCCGATGCCGGCGAGACGATCGGACATGGGCGGGAGCCATGGGGATATGGATCGTCTTGTCGCGCGCTTCTACGGTCGAGGGCATGACGACGACAACAGGCGGTACGACCAGGGCGGTTCTCTTCCACGAGCTGGGTGGCCCCGAGGTGCTGACGGTGGAGGAGGTGCCGCTGCCGGCCCCCGGGCCCGGTGAGGTGCTCGTCCGGGTCGAGGCGATCGGGCTCAACCGCGCCGAGGCGCTGTTCCGGGAGGGCACGTACTACTACCGGGCGACGCTGCCGGGTTCGCGGCTCGGCTACGAGGCGGCGGGGATCGTCGAGGCGGTCGGGGCGGGGGTCACCGCGTACGCGCCGGGTGATCCGGTGATGGCGGCGGCCAACTTCGACTTCGGGACGCACGGGGTGTACGCGGAGCGGGTGGTGCTGCCGGAGGAGTACCTGGTGGCCCGGCCCGAGGGGGTGGACGCGGTGACGGCCGCGGCGGTCTGGCTGGCGTACTCCACCGCGTACGGCGGCATGGTGCTGACCGGCGGCCTGGGCGCCGGCGACCACGTGGTGATCACGGGGGCGTCCAGCGGGGTGGGGACCGCCGCGATCCAGACGGCGCTGCGGGCCGGGGCCGTGCCGGTCGCGACCACGCGCGGCGAGGACAAGCGGAAGCGGCTCCTGGAGCTCGGGGCCGCGCACGTGATCGTGACGGAGACCGGGTCCGTGGTGGAGGAGGTGCGGCGGATCACCGGCGGGACCGGCGCGGACCTGGTGTTCGACGCGATCGGCGGGCCCGGTTTCGCCCGGCTCGGGGACGCGCTGCGGCCCGGCGGCACGGCGGTGCTGTACGGCTGGCTCGACCCCCGGCCGGTGGGCCTGTCGATGAACTGGCCGCAGACCGTCCACGGCTACGCCAACGGGGCGCTCGTGAGGACCGGGGAAGGGCGCCGGCGGGTGGCCGGGTTCATCGGCTCGGGGCTGCGCGACGGCTCCCTGGCGCCGGTGATCGCCGAGACCTTCGACGGTCTGGAGCGGATCACCGACGCCCATCGGCTGATGGAGTCCAACGCGCACCTCGGGAAGATCGTGGTGCGCGTCGGGAGGTGACGGCCGGCGGGGCTCAGTGGCGGGGCAGGCCCAGCGGGTTGCCGTCGCGGAGCTCCGGCGGGAGCAGGTGGCCGGGGGTCGACTGGTAGGTGACCGGGCGCAGCCAGCGCTCGATCGCGGTCGCGCCGACCGAGGTGGCGGTGGAGGTGGTGGCCGGGTAGGGGCCGCCGTGGTGCTGGGCGGCGGCGACGGCGACGCCGGTGGGCCAGCCGTTGACGAGGACGCGGCCCGCGAGCGGGGTGAGCTCGGCGAGGAGCGGGGCCGCGTCCTCGTCCTGGCTCCGCTCGGCGATGTGCAGGGTGGCGGTGAGGCTGCCGGGGATCCGTGCGAGGGCCTCACTGATCTCCGTACGGGAGTCGTAGCGGGCGACGACGGTGACCGGGCCGAAGACCTCCTCCGTGAGGTCCCGGTGGTCGTCGTCGACCAGGGTCCGGACGGTGACCGTCATGAAGCCGGCCCTGACCGTGTGCGCGCCGCCGGGCTCGGGGCGGACCGGTGTGGTGACGCCCTCGCTCAGCGCCATCTCGCGGGTGTGGGCGAGGAAGTCCCCCCGCATCCGGTGGTCGAGCATCACGGCCGGCCCGGTGGCGCGCAGGGCCTCCGCGAGCGCCCCCACGAACCGGTCGCCCGCCTCGCCCGAGGGGGCCAGGACGAAGCCGGGCTTGGTGCAGAACTGGCCCGCGCCCAGGGTCATGGAGCCGCCGAGCCCGGCGCCGATCTCCTCGGCCCGCTCCTCGACGGCGGCGGGGGTGAGCACCACCGGGTTGAGGGAGCCGAGTTCGCCGTGGAAGGGGATGGGGACGGGCCGGGCGGCGGCCGCGTCGAAGAGGGCCCGTCCGCCGCGCACCGAGCCGGTGAAGCCGGCGGCCGCGACGAGCGGGTGGCGGACGAGTTCGACGCCCGCGTCGAAGCCGTGGACGAGGACGACGACGTCCTCGGGGAGGCCCGCCTTGGCGGCGGCCCTGCGCAGCAGCGTGGCGCAGAGTTCGGAGGTGGCCGGGTGGTCGGGGTGGGCCTTGATCACCACGGGGCAGCCGGCCGCGAGGGCGCTCGCGGTGTCGCCGCCGGGGACGGAGAAGGCGAGGGGGAAGTTGCTGGCGGCGTAGACGGCGACGACGCCGAGCGGGATCTTCCAGCGGCGCAGGTCGGGCCGGGGCGGGATGGCTCCGGGGTCGGGCAGGTCGATCCGGACGTCGAGGAAGGAGCCCTCGTCGACGACCTCCGCGAAGGCCCTCAGCTGGGCTGCGGTACGGGCGAGTTCGCCGTTGAGGCGGACCGGTCCGAGGGCGGTCTCGGCGTCCGCGGTCTCGACGATCTGCTCGCCGGCCTCCTGGAGGAGGTCGGCGGCGGTCCGCAGGAAGGCGGCCCGTACGGTCCGGTCGGCGAGGGCCTCACGGACCGCGTGCGCGGCGCGTACGGACCGGTCGACGTCCTCCGCCGTGGCCTCCACCGCGACCCGCTCGCGCGGCTTCCCCGTCCGGGGGTCCACACTCCACACTGGTTCTGCCGCCACTGCCACGCCCCTGTTCGCTATTCTGAACACAGTTCCCGTAGATGAACGCATCCGTACGGGACTCTAGGGACGGCCCGGCCGTCTTCACAAGGGGCCCTGTCCGGTCGGCCGGCCAGGGGGCGACCGGACGACGGAAAAGGGGCGAGGGTCATGGCGACTGCCGACATGGGCGGAGCGCAGGTGAAGTCCGCGGTGCGGACCGTGGAGCTGCTCGAATACTTCGCCGGACGCCCGGGGATGCACTCGCTCGCCGCCGTCCAGGAGGCCGTCGGCTACCCCAAGTCCAGCCTGTACATGCTGCTGCGCACCCTGGTCGAGCTGGGCTGGGTGGAGACGGACGCGACCGGCACGCGGTACGGCATCGGGGTACGGGCGCTGCTCGTGGGCACCTCGTACATCGACGGCGACGAGGTGGTGGCCGCCTCCCGGCCCACCCTGGACCGGCTCTCCGACGACACCACCGAGACCATCCACCTGGCGCGGCTCGACGGCACCAACGTGGTGTATCTGGCGACCCGCCAGTCCCAGCACTACCTGCGGCCGTTCACCCGGGTCGGCCGCCGGCTGCCCGCCCACTCGACCTCGCTCGGCAAGGCGCTGCTCGCCACCCACACCGACGACCAGGTGCGCAAGCTGCTCCCGGAGACCCTTCCGGCGCTGACCGAGCACACCATCACCGACCGCGAGCAGCTCATCGAGGAGCTGCGCGTCATCCGCGAGCAGGGCATCTCGGTGGACCGCGAGGAGAACACGCTGGGGCTGCGCTGCTTCGGCGTCGCCATCCCGTACCGGACCCCGGCCCGGGACGCGATCAGCTGCTCGGTGCCGGTGGCGCGGCTCACCCCGGCGCACGAGCAGATGATCAAGGACGCGCTCTTCGACGCGCGGGACCGGCTGACGCTGGCGACCCGCCGCCTCTGACGGCCCCCCACGAGGGGCGACCGTCCGGGACGCCCCTCACCGGCGGGTCATCCGCGCTCGGCGAGCGCCTTCTGCCAGACCGGGCTGTCCACGTAGTGGTTGTCGTACTGCTCCGAGGAGGCCTTGATCTCCTCGAAGCTCGCCTCGCCCCGCATGACGCGGCCGAGGAGGCGCAGGTAGTCGAAGCGGGCCATGCCGGGCGTGAAGACGAAGAGGACGTCGGCCTCGGCGCCGGGCGCGGCCGCGAAGGCGTGCGCGGTGTGCGGCGGGACGAGCAGGAAGTCGCCCTTCTCCAGGACGGACAGCTCCTCGCCGACGAGGACCTGGAGCGAGCCGTCGATGACGTAGAACATCTCCGACGCCTTGGTGTGGAAGTGCGCCGGGGCGCCGACCGCTCCCTCGGCGAAGGTGGAGCGGTAGCTGGTGAGCTGTCCGCCGGTGGTGTCGGAGTCGGCGAGCAGGGTCATGACACTGCTGGGGTCCGCGGTGGTCTCGGCGGTGGCGGCGCGGGTCAGGAGCGGGGCGAAGGGCGCGTTCTCGTTCATGATCACTACTCTAGAAGGTCATTGACCCCTGCGTGAGGTGCAATTGATCTAGAAAAACGTGGGTCAATCCCAGTGCCCCGTCCCCACGCCCCACACCCCTCGTCCGACCTCCGCCTCCCCCGTGCGGCGGAGGCGGATCACCGGTGGGCACGACGTGGTGCCCGGGGTCCCGGCACGAGCCTGGAGCCATGACCGAGACCGAGCTCCTCCGCTCCCCCGCTCCCTCGCCCGCTCCCGGCGCCGGGGACCGCCCCGGCCCCGCCCGCCGGGCCCTGCGCCTGCTCGCGATCCTCGCCTGCCTCCCGTACATCTCGATCAAGATCGCATGGGTGGCGGGCAGCGAGATCGGCATTCCCGCCGGGAGCGCGCTCCTGGAACACCGGCGGTTGCTGGCCGTCGCCAACTCGGTCTCCGTCCTGGCCGACGTCCTCGTGATCGTCCTCGCCCTGCTCCTCACCCGGCCCTGGGGGCGGCGGGTGCCCGCCTGGCTCCTCGCGCTCCCCATGTGGGCGGCGACCGGACTGCTCGCCCCGATCATGGCCGGATACCCCACCCAGCTCGCGGTCGCCCTCGTCACCGGCGACGAGCAGGCCGCCGCACCCGCCGAACCCTTCCTGCACTCCTGGGTCTTCGCCGTCGTCTACGGCGGCTTCATCCTCCAGGGCCTCTCCCTCGGCACCCTGTTCGTGCTGTACGCCCGCGACCGCTGGGGCCGCCTCTGGAGCGGCCGGCTCGGCGAGCTGTCCGCCCGCGTCTCCGGGCCAGGGGTACGGACCACCGCCCTGGTCGCCGCCGCCGTCGCGCTCCTCCCCCTCACGCTCCACGTGAGGCGGCTGTTCGGCGCGACCGAGGGCCTGTCGCCCCGGCAGATCGCCGAGCGCGACACCGACTTCACCGTTCTGGAGTTCCAGGGGAGCGTGTTCGTCGTCGTCGCCGTGGCCCTCACCCTGTGCCTCGTCCTGCGCCGGCCCGCCCGGCTGAAGGTGCGGACCGTCCTCGCGCTCGCCTGGACCGGCTCGGGCGCGGTGGGCTGCTGGGGCGCGTACCTGTCGCTGGTCGCGCTGATGCCGGAGACCGATCCCGCCAAGCGGGTCACGGCCCTGGCCCAGCTGACCTACGCTGGCGAAATGATCACCGGATTCCTCCTCGCCGCCTGTCTCGCCGCGGTCCTGCGGCGGCGGAGCGCCGGGGCGTGAGACGGTGCGCGATCGCCCTCCTCGGGCAGCGGGCCAGGCGGCGCTGGCTCCATCTGATCGTGGGCGGCGCGCTGTTCATGCCGTTCTGGATGGTCGGCTCGGTGGTCGTGGGGGCGCTGCTCGGGGCGGGCGGCCTGTTCGGCGGAAGCCTCGCGGTGCAGTTCGGGGCGTACGCGGTGGGACTGCCGCTGGTCGCGGTCGCCGCGCTGTTCCCGCTGGCCCGGCCGATGTCGGCGGCGGCGGCGCGGGCGCTGTGCGGGGTGCCGGCGGACCGGTTCGCGGACGGCCCCGCCCAGGGCCGGGAGGCGAAGGCCAGGACGGCCGGCTGGTTCACGCTGCATCTGGGCGCCGGAGCGCTGATCAGCGGGGCGACGCTCGCCCTGCCGCCGTTCGCGGTGTCGGTGATGACGCTGCCGTTCTCGCCGGGACTGCGGGAGTCGGAGCTGGGCCGGCTCTGGGGTCTCGACCGGCCCTGGTGGAGCTGGGCGGCGCTCCCGGCGGGGCTCCTGATGCTGGTCGCGCTCGCCGCCGTGGCCGCCGCGACCGGCGCCCTGCTCGCCCGGCAGGCGCCCCGGCTGCTCGGCCCGAGCCCGGCGGACCGGCTCGCGGCGGCCGAGCGGCGCGCGGCGGAGGCGGAGTCCCGCAACCGGCTGGCCCGTGAGCTGCACGACTCGGTCGGTCACGCGCTGAGCGCCGTCACCCTGCAGGCGGGCGCCGCCCGGCGGGTCCTGGACGGTGGCGACGGGACGGACCTCGCGTTCGTCCGGGAGGCACTGACCGCGATCGAGGAGACCACCCGGCGCACGGTCGGCGAACTGGACTGGGTCCTCGGGCTGCTGCGGCACGACGAGGACGCCGGGGAGGGCGGGGAAGGCGGGCCCGGGCCGGGGCCGGGGCTCGACGCCCTGGAGGCCCTGGTGCGGGGCGCGGGGCCGAAGGTGTCGCTGACCGTGTCCGGCGACCTCGCCCCCGTACCGGAGGCGCTGTCCCGTGAGGCGTACCGGATGGTTCAGGAAGGGCTGACGAACGCCGCCCGGCACGCGGGCGGGGAGCCCGTCACCGTACGGCTCGACGCCCGTACCGAGAAGCTGGAGATCACCATGGAGAACCCCCTGCCCGCGCGGCCGCCGGTCGCCCGCCCGAACGGCGGTCGTGGCCTGCTCGGCATCGGCGAACGCGCCCGGCTGCTCGGCGGCACCGCCGAGGCCGGTCCGGTGGACGGCGTCTGGCGCCTCGTGGTCGGGATCCCCCGATGAGCGCCCCCGTCAGGATCGTGCTCGCCGACGACGAGCGGATGGTGCGGACGGCCCTGCGGGTCATCCTCGACGCGGAGTCCGGCCTGGAGGTCGTCGGCGAGGCGGCGACCGGAGCCGAGGCGGTGTCGGTGGTGCGGGCCGAGCGCCCTGACGTCGTCCTCATGGACGTACGGATGCCGGAGATCGACGGGATCCGGGCCACCGAGCAGATCCTCGCGGGGATGGCGGAGCCGCCCCGGATCGTCGTGGTGACCACCTTCGAGAACGACGCGTACGTGTACGACGCGCTGCGCGTCGGCGCGGCCGGCTTCCTCCTCAAGCGGGCGGCGGCGGAGGAGCTGGTGAGCGCGGTCCGGCTGGTCGCCCGGAGCGACTCGCTGCTCTACCCGGCGGCGGTCCGCGGTCTGGCCGCCGAGCACGCCCGCAACCGCCCGCCCGTCGCTCCGCCCTGGGTGGCGCGGCTCACCGAGCGGGAGGCGGAGGTGCTGCGGCTGGTGGCGACGGGCCTCACGAACGCGGAGATCGCGGCCCGGATGGGCGTCGGCGCGGCCACGGTCAAGACGCACGTGGCGTCGGTCCTGGCGAAGTCGGGCGCCCGCGACCGCACGCAGGCGGTGATCCTGGCGTACGAGTCGGGGTTCGTCCGGACGGGGTGACGGCGGCCACACGAGGCCTGTCCCGCATGAAGGTTCGCTGAGAAACCGGCCACATCCGGAACGTCCCCCACCGAGCCGTTCGTCCCCACAGGTGCGATGAACAAGACGATCAGGCGCACCTCGGTCTTCGTGCTGCTCCTGGTGCTCGCCCTGCTGGGCCGGGCCACCTGGGTGCAGGCGTACGAGGGGAAGGCGCTCGCGGACGACAAGAACAACCGGCGGAAGACGATCGCGCAGTACGCGCAGCCGCTCGGGAACATCGTCGTGGCCGGCTCGCCGGTCACCGGCTCGAAGAAGACGGAGGGAACGGACCTCGAGTACCGGCGTACCTACACGGACGGCGAGCTGTACGCGGCGGTGACCGGCTACAGCTCGCAGGCGTACGGCGCCACGCAGCTGGAGGGCATCTACTCGGACGTCCTCGACGGCACCGACGACCGGCTGAAGAACCCGCTCGACGCCCTCACCCGCAAGCAGCAGCAGCCGGGCACGGTCGTCACCACGATCGACCCCGACGTGCAGAAGGCCGCCTACCGGGCGCTCGGGGACACCAAGGGCGCGGCCGTCGCCGTCGACCCGGCCACCGGCCGCGTCCTCGCGATGGTCTCGACCCCGTCCTACGACCCGTCGAAGATCGCCGGGAGCACGGACGGCGACGCGTGGAAGGCACTCACCACCGACGAGGACAAGCCGCTGGTCAACCGGGCACTGCGCCAGCCGCTGCCGCCCGGCTCCACCTTCAAGCTGGTCGTCGCCGCGGCGGCCCTCGAGGACGGTCTGTACGGCTCGGTGGACACGGCGACGGAGAGCCCCGACCCGTACACCCTGCCGAACACCCGGACCGTGCTGAAGAACGAGAACGCGTCGGCGCCCTGCGAGAACGCCACGATCCGCACCGCGCTCCGCTACTCCTGCAACAACGTCTTCGCCAAGATGGCGGCCGACCTGGGGCAGGACAAGGTGAAGGCGATGGCCGAGAAGTTCGGCTTCAACGACGCCGAGCTCGACGTCCCGGTCCGCGCCTACGCGAGCGTCTACCCGTCCGGCATGGACAAGGCGCAGACGGCGCTGACCGGCATCGGCCAGTTCGACGTGACCGCCACCCCGCTGCAGATGGCGATGGTGTCGGCGGCGATCGCCAACGACGGCCTGCTGGCCGCGCCGCACATGGTGTCGGAGGTCGTCGACTCCGACGGCGACCCGCTCACGACCTACAAGGACGGCGACAGCGAGCGGATCGTCTCCTCGTCGACGGCCGAACAGCTGCGCAGCGCGATGCGGACCGTGGTCGAGGAGGGCACCGGCACCAACGCGGCCGTCGACGGGGCCGAGGTCGGCGGCAAGACCGGTACCGCGCAGCACGGCGAGAACAACAGCAAGACGCCGTACGCCTGGTTCACCTCGTACGCGAAGGACCCCTCGACCGGGAAGCAGGTGGCCGTCGCGGTGCTGATCGAGGACTCGGGCGCGGCCCGCTCCGAGGTCAGCGGCAACGGCCTGGCGGCGCCGGTGGCGCAGAAGATGATGGCGGCGGCGCTGAAGTGAGGCGGCGGGGAGCCGCGAGGTGACGGGAACGGGAGCCGCGAGGTGACCTGTGCGGGAGCCGCTTGGCGACCTGTGCGGGCGCCGTGAAGTGACGTGTGCCGGGCCCCGATTGGCCGTCGGGGCCCGGCACACGATATGCAGGGTCACGCTCGCGACCGAGCACGCATTCGAACCCCGTTCACCGAACCGATGATCCTGCACTCACCTCGCGGAGGACCACCGTGCGCCTGCCCCGTTCCCTGTCCGGCTGGACGATCGCGGTCTTCGGCGTGCTCGCCGCCGCACTGGGCGTGGTGGGCCTGGTCGTACCGGACGCGCTGCTCACGGTGATGGGCTTCGAGCCGGTGCCCGACGGCGGGCGCGCGGACGGCGACCACACGCTCGTCTTCCTCACCGCCTCCTCGATGGCCGCGCTCAACATGGGCGTCTACTACGTGCTGGCGGCGCTCGCCGACTGGAAGCCCTTCTTCCGCTGGACGGTCCCCTTCCGGCTCCTCACCTGCGCGGTCTTCACCCTCGCGGTCGTCGGCGGCCGCGCCCCGGCCGGATTCCTGGGCGTGGGCCTGTGGGAGGGCCTCGGCGCGGTGGTCACGGGGCTCGCCCTGCGGTACGAGAAGGCACGGCACGAGAAGGCGCCCGCGGAGAAGGCGCCCGCGGAGAAGGACGCGACCTCCCCGGCCTCCTAGGGAAGGTGCCCGATGCCCCCGGGGCACCTCAGAGACCAGCCTGTGGCCATGCGCTGGTATCTGACAGGAATCGTCGTGTCCGGATTCGGTACGACGGCGATGTGGCTGGTCTCCGGGATCTGGGTGAAGTCGCTGACGGGCTCCGACAGTCTCGCGGCCCTGACCGCCTTCGCCCTCTGGGCACCCGTTCTCCTCGGGCCGCTGCTCGGCACGCTCGCTGACCGGGTGCGGCGGCGGCCGCTCCTGGTCGTCCTCGACCTGGCGATGGCCGCGCTCCTCCCGGTCCTCCTGTGGGTGGACGCGGCGGACCGGGTGTGGCTGCTCTTCGCCGTCCTGGTCGTGTACGGGGCACAGGGCGCCGTCCACGAGGCGGCGGAACAGGCCCTGGTCGCGACCGTCCTGGACGAGAAGCGGCTCGGCACCCTCAACGGGCTGCGGATGACCGCGAACGAGTCGACGAAGCTGATCGCCCCGCTCGCGGCGGCGGGCCTCTTCGCCGCGTACGGCGGCGCGACCGTCGCGCTGCTCGACGCGGCGAGCTTCGCGCTCGCGGCCGGCCTCTTCGCACTCATCCCCGTACGCGAGGAACGCCCGGCGCGGCCGGCGTCCCGGCACTGGTGGCGGGAGACCGCCGAGGGCGCCCGGCTGCTCCTCGCCTCGCCGGTCCTGCGGCCCCTGGTCGCGACGGGCGCCTTCACCATGCTGCTCGCCGGGGTGAACGGGGCCGCGATCTACGCGGTCGTCGACCGCGGGCTCGGGCACGCCCCCGCGTACGCCGGTGTGCTCTACGCGGTGCAGGGCGTGGGCTCGGTGCTCGCCGGCCTGGTCACCGGCCCGCTGCTGCGCCGGATCCCCGAGCGGGCGCTCGCCGTCGCCGGGCTCGCCCTGTTCGCGGCGGCGGTGGGGGTGCGGGCGCTGCCGTACGACGCGACGGCCCTGGCGGCGAGCGCGGCGATCGGCCTGGGGATGCCGTGGGTCCTCGTGGCGGTGGTGACCGCCGTGCAGCGGGAGGCTCCCGCCGAGGCACTGGGCCGGGTGGCGGCGACCGCGCACACCCTGGTCATGGCGCCGAACGCGCTGGCCCTCGCCCTCGGCGCCGGCCTGGTCGCGCTGGTCGACGTCCGCGTCCTGCTGCCGCTGCTCGCGCTCGCGGGGACGGGATGGGCGGCGGCGGTCGCGGTACGGGGGCGGCGCGGGCGCGGCCCGAAGCCGGGTGCCCTGGGCGCGTCCGTCCCGGTCGGCTGACGGCCCCTTCCGCGTTCCACGTCCCCGAGGGGCGGCCCGCCGGCCGGCCCGGCGTTCCCCGTGGCGTTCGCGGTGCGGGGCGACCGGTGGGCGGCGAGCATGGAAGAAAGCGCGGCGCGGCGGGAGGAGGGCAGTGTGACGGCCGGTTCCTTCCCGGGGACGACGGGGCGGGTCGGCGTGCCCATGGACGGCAAGGGCCTCCTCGACGTCCTGGGGGTCGCCGCCGTCGTCATCGACGCTCACGGCCGGATCGTGCTCTGGAGCCCGCAGGCCGAGGACCTCTTCGGCTTCCGCTCCGACGAGGCCCTGGGCCAGTACATGGCCCGGCTGGTCGTCGGAGTGGACCACCGGGAGGAGGCGATGCGCCTCTTCGGCGAGGTGCTGCGCGAGGGCGCGACCTGGGCGGGCGTCTTCCCCGTGCGGCACAAGGACGGCAGCGTACGGAACGTGGAGTTCCGCAACATGCGGCTCACCGACGACCTGGGGGGTCTGTACGCGCTCGGGATCGCCGCCGACCGCTCCGCCGTCGAACGGGTCGAGGCCGAGCTCGCGCTCTCCGACCGGCTGGTCTCCCAGTCCCCGATCGGCCTCGCCGTCCTGGACACCGAACTGCGCTACGTCCTGGTCAACCCGGCCCTGGAACGCATCAACGGGATCCCGGCCGCGATGCACATCGGACGGCGGATCGGCGAGATGGTGCCCGAGGTCGACGCCCCGTCCCTCGAGGCCGCGCTGCGCGCCGTCCTGACGACGGGCACCCCGCTGCTCGACCATCCCACCGTCGGACGGACCCCGGCCGACCCGGACCACGACCACGCCTGGTCGCTGTCCTTCTACCGTCTGGAGGGGCCGGAGGACCGGATCCTGGGGGTCGCCGCCTCCGTGATCGACGTGACCGAGCGGATGCGGGCGGACGCGGACGCCGACCGCTCCCGGCGGCGGCTCGCGCTCATCGCGGACGCCTCGGCACGGGTCGGCACCACCCTGGAGGTCGAGAAGACGGCCGACGAGCTCGCCTCGGTGGTGGTGCCGGAGCTCGCCGACATCGCCGCCGTCGACGTCCTCGACTCCGTCCTCGCCCTGCGCAGACCCGGCGCGCCGGAGGAGGGGCCCGAACTGTTCCGGGCGCTCGCGGTGAAGGCCGCGGGCCGGACGGAGGCGCTGCCCGCGGCCGACCCGCCCGGGGCGATCACCATGTACGGGGCGGACCGGCTCGTCACCCGCTGCGTGCACACCGGGCTGCCCGTCCTGGTGGAACACGTCGGCCCCGGTGACCTGTCCCGGATCGCCCGGAGTCCCGAGGCGGCGGAGCTGCTCGCCCGGGCGGGGGTGCACTCGTACCTGGCGGTGCCGCTGATCGCGCGCGGCGAGGTGCTCGGCGCGCTCGACCTCAAGCGGGACCGGAACCGGCTGCCCTTCGACGGGGACGACGTGCTGCTCGCGACGGAGCTCGCGGCCCGCGCGGCGGTGAGCATCGACAACGCGCGCTGGTACCAGAGCGTGCGGAACTCGGCGGTGACGCTCCAGCGGAGCCTGCTGCCCGGCGCGCCGCCGGACCAGGCGGGTCTGGAGGTCGCGGCCCGCTACCAGCCCGCGCAGGCGTCGAGCGAGGTCGGGGGCGACTGGTACGACGTGATCCCGCTGCCCGACGACAAGACGGCGCTGGTCGTCGGGGACGTGATGGGCAGCGGGATCGACGCGGCGGCGACGATGGGCCGGCTGCGGACCGCCACCTGCGCGTTCGCCGACCTCGATCTCCCGCCTTCGGAGGTCCTGCGGCATCTGGACCGGATCACGGCGGGCCTTGAGCACTACATCGCGACCTGTCTCTTCGCCGTGCACGACCCGGCGCTCGAACGGTGCAGGATCTCGAACGCGGGGCATCTGCCGCCGGTACGGATCCCGGCGGACGGCCCGGCCGAGCTGGTGACCGTATCGCCGGGGACGCCGCTCGGGGTGGGCGGCGGCACGTTCCGTACGACCTGGGTGCCCTTCCGGCCGGGGGACCGGCTCGTGCTCTACACGGACGGTCTGATCGAGACCCGCCACGAGGCGATCGACGAGCGGCTCGCGCTGCTCGTGGGCCTCCTCGACGACATGCGGGGGCCCCTCGAGGAGACCTGCGACGAGCTCCTCCGGGCACTGCGCCGGCCCGGCGCGCCGGACGACGTGGCGCTGCTCATCGCCCGGAGCACCGGATGACGGCCCGGGCCGGGGCACGCGGAAAGGGCGCGGGGGCCGGGGGGAAGCACCCCGGTGCCCGCGGGACGGGTCTGCGGAGCGTGGCCGGGCAGGTGTTCGCCCTGGAGGCGCTGATCGCGCTCCTGGTGATCGCGGCGGCCGTGTTCGTCACGTTCTACCAGGCGCGCAGCGACACCGAGCGGGACGCCGAGGTCCGCTCGCTCGCGGTCGCGGAGGCCTTCGCGAAGGCGCCCGGCATCGACGCGGCGCTCGCCTCGCCCGACCCCACGGCCGTGCTCCAGAAACGGGCCGAGGAGACGCGGCGGGCGACGGGGGTGGACTTCATCGCCGTCCTGAGCCGGGACGGCCTGCGCTACACCGACTCGGACCCGGAGCTGATCGGCAGCCGTGCGACCGGCGACCTCAACCGGGCGGTGGTGGACGGCGAGTCCTACACGGAGCTGTTCCGCGGCGCTCCCAACGACGCCGTACGGGCCGTGGTCCCCGTCGTGAACGACCAGGGCCGGATCGTCGGCATGGTCACCAGCGGCGTCGAGGTGGAGAACATCACCGACGCGGTGCGGGACCGGCTGCCCCTGCTCATCGGCGCCGCGGGCGGCGCGCTCGTGCTCGCCGTGGGCGGGGCCGCCCTGGTGAGCCGGCGGCTGCGGCGGCAGACGCACGGTCTCGGCCCGACCGAGATGACCCGGATGAAGGAGCACCACGAGGCGGTCCTGCACGCGGTCCGCGAAGGCGTCCTGATCGTGGGCCCGGACCGCCGGCTGCTGCTCGCCAACGACGAGGCGCGCCGGCTGCTCGGCCTCACGGCGGACATGGAGCGGCGGCACGTCTCCGAGCTCGGACTCGACGCCCGTACGGTCGAACTCCTGGAGTCGGGCCGGTCGGCGACGGACGAGGTGCACCGGGCGGGCGACCGGCTGCTCGCGGTGAGCGTACGGCCCACGCTGCCGGCCGGACGGGAGTCCGGCTGTGTGATGACGATGCGGGACACCACCGAGCTGGCCGCCCTGAGCGGCCGGGCGGCGGTGGCCCGAAGCCGGCTCCAGCTGCTCTACGAGGCGGGGGTGCGGATCGGGACGACCCTGGAGGTCGTACGGACGGCGGAGGAGCTGGCGGAGGTCGCGGTGCCGCGGTTCGCGGACTTCGCGACGGTGGAGCTGCTCGAACCGGTGCTGCGCGGCGAGGAGCCGCCGCCGTCCGCGCCGGCGACCACGGAGATGCGGCGGACGGCGCTGAGCGGGCTGCGGCCCGACCAGCCGCTCCAGCCGGTCGGGGACACCATTCGCTTCGACGTCCCCAGCACTCCGATGGCGACGGCCCTGAGCGCAGGGCACGCGATGGCGCAGGCGGAGCTGGCCTCGGCGGAGGGCTGGCGCGAGCAGGACCCGGAGGGCGCGGCGCAGGCCCTCGCCTACGGCATGCACTCGCTGCTCACGGTGCCGCTGCTGGCCCGTGGGGTGGTCCTGGGGATGGCCAACTTCTGGCGGGCGGACACGCCCGAGCCGTTCGGCGACGAGGACCTGTCGTTCGCGGAGGAGCTGGCGGCGCGGGCGGCGGTCGCCATCGACAACGCGCGCCGGTTCACCCGGGAGCACGCGATGGCGGTGACCCTCCAGCGGAGCCTGCTGCCCCGGGTGCTGCCGGTGCAGAGCGCGGTGGACGTGTCGTACCGCTATCTGCCGGCGAAGGCGGGGGTGGGCGGCGACTGGTTCGACGTGATCCCGCTGCCGGGCGCGCGGGTGGCGCTCGTCGTCGGGGACGTCGTCGGGCACGGGCTGCACGCGGCGGCCACGATGGGGCGGCTGCGGACGGCGGTGCACAACTTCTCGACCCTCGACGTGCCGCCGGACGAGCTGCTCGGGCATCTCGACGAGCTGACGGGCCGGATCGACGACCGGGAGTCGGAGGGGCCGGACGGCGAGGAGCGCCGGCGCGAGGAGGGCATCACGGGCGCGACCTGCCTGTACGCGATCTACGACCCGGCGTCGGGGGTGTGCACGGTGGCGAGCGCGGGGCATCCGGGTCCGGCCCTGGTGGGTGCGGACGGGCGGGTGGAGTTCCCCGAACTGTCGCCGGGGCTGCCGCTGGGGCTCGGTCTGGGGGACGCGCCGTTCGAGGCCACGGAGCTGCTGCTCCCCGAGGGCAGCAAGCTGGTGCTCTTCACGGACGGGCTCCTGGAGGACCGGGGGCGGGACCTCGACGCGGGTCTCGGCCTGCTGCGGTCCGCCCTCGCCCGCCCGGATCGCAGCCCGGAGCAGACCTGCGCGGACGTCCTCGCGACCCTCCTCTCGCCCACGCCGCGCGACGACATCGCCCTCCTGGTGGCCCGCACCCGGCTGCTCGACCGCGAGCGGATCGCCGAGTGGGAGGTGGCGCGCGACCCGTCGGCGGTCTCGCCGGTGCGGAACGCGGCGGCGGCGAAGCTGTCGGACTGGGGGCTCGACGGGCTCGCGTTCACGGCGGAACTCGTCCTCAGCGAACTGATCACGAACGCGGTGCGGTACGGGGCCGACCCGGTCCGGGTACGACTGCTCCACGACCGGACGCTGATCTGCGAGGTCTCGGACGGCAGCAGCACCTCGCCGCATCTGCGGCACGCGGCGGCGACGGACGAGGGCGGGCGCGGGCTGTATCTGGTGGCGCAGTACGCGGACCGCTGGGGCACCCGCTACGGCCGGCGCGGCAAGACGATCTGGGCGGAGCTCCGGGTGGGCGCGGACGACGCGGAACCGATCGCCCCGGCGGTCCCGGACCTGGACGCGCTGGAGGACCTGGCCTGGTGAGGGGCGGGATTCTGGTGGAGGGGCGGGGGTGCGGGTGGGTCGGGGCGGCGGGGCGGGACGAGGCGGGGGGTGCGGGTGGGGTCAGGGGCCCACGGAAGCCCCGTGGTATACCAGATCGCGGCATCGCCTTCCGTACCGTCGACCGCTCCGAGGAGACCCCCGTGACCCCGCCGCCGCCCCGCACCGCGACCCTGTTCCACGACGTACGGCCCTTCGGCGGGCCGGCCGGCGACCTGATCGCCGTGGACGGCGTGCTCGTGCCGGAGGTCCCGGAGGACGCCGTCGTCGAGCGGGTCGACGGCGTCGGGCGGCTCGCGCTGCCGACCCTGGTCGACGCGCACATCCACCCCGACAAGACGTCCTGGGGCGAGCCCTGGCACAGCAGGCGCCCGGCGGACGGCATCGCCGAGTACGTCGCCGGGGACGTGGAACTCGCCCGCGCGCTGCCGACCCCGGTGGGCGAGCGGGCGCTGCGGCTGATGTCGCACGCGGCGACCCGGGGCACGCGCGCGATGCGCGCCCACGCCGACGTGGCCCCGGCCTACGGCCTCTCCGGGATCGAGGGGGTCGCCGAAGCGGCGGCGAAGCTGGCCGGGATCGTGGACGTGGAGCTCGTCGCCTTCCCGCAGCACGGCGTGGTCCGTACGCCGGGGGTGGCCGAGCTGCTCGCGGAGGCGGCGGCGAGCGGTCTGGTGACCCACATCGGCGGCATCGACCCGGCGGGCTTCGACGCCGAGGGCGGGGCGGCCGGGGGCGACCAGCTCGGGACCGTGTTCGCGCTGGCGGAGAAGCACGGCCTGGGTCTCGACATCCATCTGCACGACCGGGGCGAGCAGGGCCTTGCCCCGCTGCGGGACATCGCGGCCCGCACCCGCGCGCTGGGGCTCCAGGGCCGGGTGAGCGTGGCGCACGCCTTCGCGGTCGCCGGTCTGTCGGGCCGGGCGCTCGACGAGACGGCGGACCTCCTCTCGGAGGCGGACATCGCCCTCACGACCGTCGCCCTGTCGGTGACGACGATCCTGCCGTTCCGGCGGCTCGCCGAGCGCGGGGTACGGGTCGGTCTGGGCTCGGACGGGGTCAGGGACAACTGGAGCCCGTTCGGCAACGCGGACATGCTGCACCGCGCCTGGCTCGCGGCCTGGGCCCTGGACCTTCGGCTCGACGAGGAGCTCGAGGCCTGCTTCCGGCTGGCGGCCGACGGCGGCGCCGCCCTCCTGGGCCTCCCGGAGGCTGACCTCCGCCCCGGCTCCCCGGCCGACTTCATGCTGCTCGACGGCGAGTGCCTCCCCCAGGCGGTAGTGGACCTCCCCCGCCGCGACCTGGTGGTCCGGGCGGGCCGGGTCGTGGCGAGGGACGGGCGCCTGGTCTGACGACCGGGCGGCACGGACGACCGGACGGTACGGGGGCGGGGCGGTGCGGGGGCGGGGGGGCGGTCCCGCCCCCGTACCGGATCAGTCGCGTTCCACGTCCACCGTCGTCAGGGAGGCGTACCGCTCCGGGTCCGTGCGCCGGATGCGGAGGGCGACCAGGAGGCCGGCCACCAGGACCACGGGGAGCGGGACGAGGAGGGCCGTGTTCACGGCGCCCGTACGGCCCGTCAGGAGGTCGAAGTGGACCACCGCGAGCACGGTGAGGACCGCGAGGCCCGCGCAGGAGACGAGCGGGGCCCAGACCACCCGGGCGGCCGAGAGGCCGTGGCGGTCGCGCCGGAAGTAGGCCCAGACGGCGAGCGCGGCGAGGGCCTGCATGCCCATGATGCCGAGGACGCCGACGCTGTTGGTCCAGAGGAAGACCTCGCCGTACGGGTCGGCGGCGAGGAGCGCTCCGGCGCCGACGATCGCCAGGTTGAAGGCGGTCTGGGCGACGACGGCCCCGCCGGGCGAACCGTGCCTGCCGGAGACCGCGCCGAGCCGGCGGGGCAGCAGGCCCTCGCGGCCGAGGGCGTACAGATAGCGGGCGGCGGCGTTGTGGAAGGCGAGGGTCGCGGCGAAGGCGCTGACGACGATGAGCCCGTGCATGGCGTCCGCCAGCCAGGGGCCGGCGTACAGCTCGGCCGCCCGGAAGGTCAGTTCCGGGCCCTCGGCCGCGCGGGCCAGTTCCACGGCCTTGTCGGTGCCGAAGGCGCCCATGATCAGCCAGCAGCCCAGCGAGTAGAAGACCGCGAGGAAGCCGATCGCGATGAAGGTGGCGCGGGGCACGGTCCTGCGCGGCTCGCGCACCTCCTCGGCGAAGATCGCGGTCGCCTCGAAGCCGGTGAAGGCGCCGATGACCAGGACGAACATGCCCGCGACCCCGCCGGCGGCGAGCGTCGAGGGCGCGAAGGACGCGGTGTCGAGGGCGGCCGTGCCGCGCTCGCCGATGATGCCGCCGTCCATGACGACGAGCGACAGCACCTCCAGGACCAGGGCGACGCCGAGGACCTTGGCGCTGAGCGTGACCTTCAGCCAGCCGAGCACGCCGACGGCGAGGACGCAGACCCCGGAGAGCGGCCACCACGGCACGTCGACGCCGGTGGAGTCGCGGATCGACCCGGCGGCGAAGTAGCCGAAGGCCGCGGCGACTCCGGGCGTGACGAGGTTGTACGAGACGACGGCGACGTACGCGGTGCCGACGCCGAGGGTGCGGCCGAGGCCGCGGGCCACGTACGCGTAGAAGGCCCCGGCGTTGCGGACGTGCAGGCTCATCGCCGTGAACCCGGCGGCGAAGAGCGCGAGGAGCGCCCCGGAGACCAGGTACGCGAGCGGGGCGCCGGGGCCGCCGATGCCGATGGCGAAGGGCGCGACCCCGGCGAGCACGGTGAGCGGAGCGGCGGCGGCCACGACGAAGAAGACGAGGTCGAAGGTGCCGATCCGGCCGGACGCGAGCCTCCCCGCCTCCGGCCCGCCCGTCTCCGGCCCGCCCGTCTCCGGCGTCCCCGCCTCCGGCCTACCCGTCTCGGGCGTCCCCGTCTCCGGCGTCGCCCTGGGCGTACGAGGGGTGGTTCCGGTGCTCATCTCGCTCCTCCGGCGGCCGGTACGAGTGCGGGGTAGGCGTCGTCCGCGAAGGGTCCGACGACCCGGCCGCCGTGCAGCACGAGCAGGCGGCGCGGGTGGGAGGCGACGGCCTCGGCGACGGAGCCCGCGGCGACCGCGACGAGGTCGGCGCGGCTGCCCGGGGTGAGTCCGTAGCCGGTGAGACCGAGCGCGGCGGCGGCCTCGTCCGTGACGAGGGAGGCGGCGGCGCCCAGTTCGGCGTCGGTCATGAGTCCGGCCCTGAGGCCGATGATCGTGGCGCGTTCGAGCATGTCGGCGGTGCCGTACGGCCACCAGGTGTCGCGGATGTTGTCGGAGCCGGCGAAGACCCGGACGCCGTGCTCCCGCAGCCGCAGGACGGGTGGCATGGAGCCGCTGGGGCCGTTGGTCATGATGGCGACCCCGGCGGCGGCCAGGGCCGCGCAGGTGCGGTCGAGTTCGGCGTCGTCGACGTCGCCGAGGGCGTAGGCGTGGCTGACGGCGACCTGCCCGCCGAGGCCGAGCGCGGCGGTGCGGGCCGCGATGTCCCGCAGCTGGGCGGTGCCGGTCTCGCCGCCGTCGTGGAGGTGCAGGTCGATGCCCTTGCCGTGGCGCTGGGCGAGGCCGAAGACGGCGTCGAGCTGACCGTCGGCGTCGCCGTCGAACCCGACCGGGTCGAGGCCGCCGATCAGGTCGGCTCCGTCGGCGAGGGCCGCGTCGAGGAGGTCGACGACACCGGGCGCGGTGACGACCCCGCTCTGCGGGAAGGCCACGAGCTGGATGCCGAGCCGGTCGCGGACGTTCTCCCGCACGGCGAGGAGGGCGTGCAGATGGCCGAGGCCGGTGTCGGGGTCGACGTCGACGTGGGAGCGGACGTGGCCGGTGCCGAGGGAGACCATCCGGCAGGCGAGCGCGGCGGCCCGCTCGGCGACGGGCACCTCCTCGGTGCGGCGGGACGCCCGTTCGGCGGCGATCTGTTCGCGCAGGGTGGCGGTGGCGCGGTGCGGGCGCCAGGGCGCGCCGAGGAGGGTCTTGTCGAGGTGGGCGTGCCCGTCGACGAGGGCGGGCAGCAGCAGCGCGCCGGCGAGGTCGAGGGCGCCGGGCGGGGTGGGGCGGCCGGGGACGTGGTCCTCGACCGCGTGGACGCGGCCGTCGCGGAGGTGGACGTCGGCGGTGCGGCCGTCGGGGAGCGTGCTGCGGACGAGCGTGGTGGGCTCGTCGGGAGCGAGGGGCTCTTCGGGTGCGGTGGGCGGCGGGGCCGGGGCCTCGCTCATGGCTACTCCTTCGCGAATCCGTACGGCTCGAAGGGGGCCATGGCGAGATCTCCCCTGGTGAGCGCGGTGCGGCGCCAAGGTAGCTGGTATACCGAATACCAAGCAACGGTTTACGGGGGCCGAATTTCCCGGGCCGGGGCCGACGGTTCTCCCCGGAGCCGGTCTGCGAAGATCGAAGGAGCACGACATCCACCCGACTGGAGCCGCCCCCATGACCGTCCACCGCCCCGCCGCCCGCGGCACCGCCGTCGGGGACACCCACCAGTCCCTGCGGGAGCGGGTCTACGTGGAGCTGCGCGAGCGGATCATCGAGGCGGAGTACCCGGCGGGCATGCGGCTCGTGGAGCGGGAGATCGCCGACGAGCTGCGGGTCTCCCGGGTGCCGGTGCGCGAGGCGATGCAGCGCCTGGAGTCGGAGGGCTTCCTCTCGGTGCAGCCGCGCCGGGGTTCGGTGGTGGCGGACTTCGGCCCGGAGGACGCCGAGTACCTCTTCGACGTACGGGAGAACCTGGAGGGCCTGGCCGCGCGGCTCGCCGCCCGGCACGCCAACCCCGCTCGGCTGCGGGACCTGGAGCGGCTGTTGGCGCGGGCCAGGAAGGCGGCGGAGTCCGGACGGCTCCGCGAGGCCGTCTCCCTCAACGCCGACTTCCACCGGCAGATCGTCGAACTCTCCGGCAACCCGCTCCTGGTGGACCTGATGGCCCCGCTCGACTCCCGGCTGCGGCGGCTCTTCCGGCTCACCTCGGCGCAGTCGGACGGCGAGCCGATGTGCGGGGCCCACGAGCGGCTCTACGAGGCCGTCCGCGACCGCGACGAGGACGGCGCGGAGGCACTGGCCCGCGCCCATGTGGCGGACACCCGAGCCTCCACCGCCCGCCTGCTGTCCACCCCCTCGGGGGAACCGGAGAAGGCACCCTGAAGGACCCAGGAAAACCGGCCCCGCGCACCCCGGCCCGGCCGAGGTGCCCCCGGCCGAGGTACCCCCGGCCGGGGGGTGCCCCGCCGGGGGCTGTCCGGCCCGAAGGCGGCCGGCCCGAGTCCGTCTGACCCGGGGGCGCGGCCGGCCCGAGCCTGTCCGGCCCAGAGGCGGCCGGCCCGGAGGTGTCCGGCCTGGGGATGCCCGGCCGAGGGCTGTCCGACCGAGGGCTGTCCGGCCCGATGGCGGCCGACCCGAGTCCGTCCGGCCCGGGGGGGGTGTCCGGCCGGGGCCGTACGGCACAAGGGGTAACCGACCCGCGGGCGACCGGCCCGAGGGCGACCGACCCGGGGACGGCCTCACCCGAGGTCGTCCGGCCCGGAGGTCGTCCCGCCGGGGATGCCTGGCCGAGGGCCTGGCCGGGGGGCGTGCAGTCCGGGGGCTTCCCGCCCCAGGGGTGGTCGGCGCTGGCCGCCCGGCGCTCGCCCAGCGCCGCCCGGGTGCTAGTCCAGCGCCGCCGGGGTGCTAGTTCAGCTTTCGCAGGGCCGTCCGGACGGCTGCCAGGTCCTCGTCCGAGGCCAGCCCGGCGTGGTAGAGCCGCAGTTCGGTGGCGCCCGCCTCGCGGGCCCGCCCGGCGTCGTCGGCCAGCCGGTCGGGCGCGCCGCCCATGCCCGTGACGACGGACAGGTTCGCCGCGAGGACGGTGTCCACGCGCGCGTGGGCCGCGAATTCCGCGACCCGGTTCGGCCGGGCGACCACCCCGTCCGCGAGGCGCAGGACGTGCGCCGGATCGGTGCCGGTGTCGGCGCCGCAGCGGTACGGGTCGGGGTCCGCGTGCAGCAGGACCCGGAAGCCGGGCGGGGCCGCGGCCCGCACGGCGGCCACGGCGGCCTCCTGGAAGGTACGGGCGGTCCCGGTGCGCCAGGCCCCGGCCGTGGCCTCCAGAGCACCGAGCCCGCCCGCCGGACCCGATCCGGCCCATACGGGCTCCAGGGCGCCCCGCACGGCGGCCGCCAGCTCGTCGGGATCGGCGCCCTCGTCCCCGTACCCCTCCCGGCAGGAGGGGCAGAAGCAGAGCGACATCAGGTACTGCTCGCGCTCGCCGAGGGCGATGCCGCCGGTCTTGTCGTGGGCGTGGAGATGGGCGAGGCCGTACCAGCCGCAGGACTCCAGCTCGGTGCCCGCGGCACCCGGCCGCACGGCGGCCTCGGCGGCCAGGTCCACGAGCAGGGCGCGGACCTCGGGGCGGGCGACGCAGGGCGCCCAGGGGTAGCGGTCGCCGTAGGCGTTGACGACGGAGGTCTCCGGATGCTCGGCGCCGAGCCGGGAGTTGTGCGCGAGCACGACCCAGCTGTGCACCTCGAGACCGGTGGGCGCGAGGGCCTCGGCGGCCCGTCCGAAGGCGTCGCCGGGAGCCCACTCCCCCGCCGGGTACGGACGGAGCGGCCGGCCGGCCCAGCGGCCCCGGTCCGGCGGGTAGAGCACGGCGGCGTGCTCGGCGGTGACGATCCGGTGGGCGGGGTGACGGGGGGTCAGGGCCCGTGTGGAGTGGTAGGAGGCGGCGAGGGTGACCTGCGCGAGGCCGAGCTCGGCGAGCAGCCCGGGGGCGGCCGGATCGCCGTCGACGTCCCAGGGGTAGACGAAGGCACCGGCGCGCATGCCACCGATCCCGTCACCGGTCCCGGCAGCCCCGGCAGCCCCGGCAGCCCTGGCGACCCCGGCCGCCCCGGCAGTCCCGGCAGCCCCGGCGACCGTCCCGTCCCCGCTCACGCGCCGAGCTCCTTCAGGGCGGCCCGTCCCTGCTCGACGAGCAGCATGAGGGCGTCGACGTGCTCGGGTGCGGGCTCGCTCAGCGGCGGCCGTACGGGTCCCACGTCCAGGCCTCCCCGCCGTACCGCCGCCTTGACGAGCGAGACGGCGTATCCCCGGCCCTGGGCGCGGAGTTCGACGAGCGGCCGGTAGAAGTCGTCGACGAGCCGGTTCACGGTGGTGTCGTCGCCCGTGGTGAGCGCGCGGTGGAAGGCGAGGGCGATGTCGGGGGCGAAGCAGAAGACGGCCGAGGAGTAGAGGGTGACGCCGATGCCCCGGTAGGCGGGGCCGGTGAGTTCGGCGGTCGGCAGGCCGTTGAAGTAGAGCAGGTCGAGTCCCTCGGCGCGGACGGCGCTGACGATCCGCTGCATCAGGTCGAGGTCGCCGAGGCCGTCCTTGAGGCCGATGATCCCCTCCGTACGGGCGAGGGCGACGGCGGTGGCCGGGGTGAGGATCGCGTTGTCGCGCTGGTAGACGATGACGTCGAGCGAGGTCGCGGCGGCGAGTTCGGTGTAGTGGCGGAGCAGTCCGGCCTGGTCGGCGACGACGAGGTACGGCGGCATGGCGAGGAGTCCGTCGGCGCCGGCCTCCTCGGCGAGCCGGGCGTACTGGACGGCGAGGGCGGTGCCGTAGCCGGCGCCCGCGACGACGGGGACGCGGCCGGCGGTCTCCTCGACGGCGGCGGCGACGCAGTCCCGGAACTCCTCGGGGGTGAGGGCGTGGAATTCGCCGGTGCCGCAGCAGGCGAACACGGCGGCGGCGCCCGCGTCGACGCCCGCGCGCACATGGGCGCGGAAGGTGTCGAGGTCGACGGAGCCGTCCGGCGCGAAGGCGGTGACGGGAAAGAACAGCAGGCCGTCGAGCCGGCCGGCGAGCGGGGCAGTGGTCACGGTCGCTCCCAGGGAAGTCCGTCGTACAGGGCCATCTCGTGCACAGTTATGACTGTCATCCATATTCTTGAACGCTGACGTCCCGCACGCTAGAACAGCACGGAAGGGCCGGTCAAGGAGAGAACGCGCCCTGTCGCAGACTCTTGACGCTCCGTCGGACAGCTCCCTAGCGTGTCCACGGTTGTGAATGTCACTCAGGTGAATGCCACGGGCGCACGGCGGGAGCCCCACCGCGCGCCGCTCGACGGAGGAGATCCGCTCCATGGCCGTACCCCGCACCGTCCTGCTCACCGGCGCCGCCGGAGGCGTCGGCACGCTGATGCGGGAGCTGCTGCCCCCGTACGGCTACGAGCTCCGCCTCCTGGACGTCGCTCCCGTGCCGGGGGCGCCGGACGCGATCGTCGCCGACCTCGCGGACCGCGCGGCGCTGCGCGAGGCGGTCCGGGGCGTCGACGCGATCGTGCACCTGGCGGGCATCTCCCTGGAGTCGACCTTCGACAAGATCATGGCCGCCAACATCGCCGGGACGTACAACCTCTACGAGGCCGCCCGCGAGGAGGGCGTCCCGCGCGTGGTGTTCGCCTCCAGCAACCACGCCGTCGGCTTCACCCGGCAGCCGCGCGGGGGCGACCCGCTCGTGCCGGTCGACACCCCGCACCGCCCCGACACCTTCTACGGCCTGTCCAAGTGCTTCGGCGAGGACCTGGCACAGCTCTACTGGGACCTGCACGGCGTCGAGACCGTCTCGGTCCGCATCGGCTCCTGCTTCCCCGAGCCCACCTCGGTCCGGATGCTGTCGATGTGGCTCAGCCCGGCCGACGGCGCCCGTCTCCTGCACGCCGCGCTCACCGCCGAGGACGTGTCCCACACGGTCGTCTACGGCTCGTCCGCCAACACGCGCGCGTGGTGGGACCTCTCCTCGGCCCGGGCGCTCGGCTTCGCGCCGCAGGACGACTCGGAGGTCTACGCGGAGAAGCTCATCGCCGACAAGGGCCTCCCTCCGGAGGACAGCGCCGACGCCCTCTACCTGGGCGGCCACTTCTGTGTGACCCCGCCCCGGTGGCCGCACTGAACGACGACAGGAGCATCCCCATGGCACACCGTCCGCTCGCCCTCGTGACCGGCGTGGGCCGTACGGTCGGCATCGGCGCGGGCATCGCCGACCGCCTCGCGGAGTCCGGCTGGGACATCGCGTTCACGTACTGGACCCCGTACGACCGGCGCATGGAGTGGGGCGAGGAGCGGGGCGCGGCCGCGGCCGTCACCGCGCGGCTCGCCGCGCGGGGTGCCGTCTGCACGGCCGTCGAGGCCGACCTCGCCGACCCCGAGGCGCCCGCGCGCGTCTTCGACACGGCCGAGGAGCGGCTCGGACGCCCGGTCACGGCCCTCGTCATGTGCCACTGCGAGTCGGTCGACTCCGGGCTCCTCGACACCACCGTGGAGAGCTTCGACCGTCATTTCGCGGTCAACGCGCGCGCGTCCTGGCTGCTGATCCGGGAGTACGGCCGACGGTTCACCGGCACTCCGGGCACCGGCCGTGTCGTCGCCCTGACGAGCGACCACACCGTGGGGAACCTCCCGTACGGGGCGAGCAAGGGCGCTCTCGACCGCATCACCCTGGCTGCCGCGCACGAGCTCGCACACCTCGGGGTCACCGCCAACGTCGTCAATCCGGGTCCGGTGGACACCGGCTGGATGACGCAGCCGCTCCGGGAGGAGATGGTGCGACAGACGCCGCTCGGCCGCCTCGGCACCCCTCGGGACACCGCGCACCTGGTCGGCTTCCTCTGCTCGCCCGAGGGGCAGTGGATCAACGGGCAGCTGCTGATGAGCAACGGAGGGCTCGCGTGAGACCCCCGGGGTGAGCGGCGGGAGCGGCGGAGGCGAGCAGGAGGAGTACGCAGGACCCGGCCGGACTGATACGGGGGAGCCGGCCGGGGCCCGGGTCACGGCGCGCACGCTGGCGGCCGGACCTGCCCACCGTAGGCCCGGCCGAAGATCATCGCGAGCCGCGGAACGCGACCCCTGTCCGGAATGCGCGGCGGGTTGATGCATGGAACCCGCCGGTCAGCCCATGACGCGCCCCCTTGCACGCCCCGGCGCACGCCGGGCCTCGGGCCACGGGGCGCACGGCCTGCGACGCAGGTGTGGAAGACCTCCTCAGCGGCACCCGCGCAGGGTCTCCGAGGGCGACTCGCCGAACTTCTCCCGGTAGCGCGCCGCGAAGCGGCCCTGGTGGGCGAAGCCCCAGCGCCAGGCCACCTCGCTGACGCCCACCTCGTCCGGCGCGGCCGCGCGCAACACCTCGCGGACCCGGTCGAGGCGGACCTCCCGGACGTACGCCATCGGCGACATCCCCACGTACTCGCGGAACGACTCCTGGAGCCGGCGCACGCTCACCCGGGCCAGGGCGGCCAGCTCGGTGGTCGTGAACGGATGCTCGGGCCGCTCCCGCACCGCGTCCATCACCCGCTTCACCGGGGCCGGCCGCCGCGGCTCCCCCGGGTGCGCGAGCGCCTCGCGCCAGGGGTGCTCGGCGGCCAGGAGCAGCCCGTTGAGCAGCGCCTCCTGCAAGGGGCGCGCCACCAGCTCGTGCCGGGCGAGGCCCTCGCCCGCGAGCGCCTCCGCGGCGACCTGGCGGGCGAAGCGCACCCAGCTCAGACCGGGACCGCGGGTGATGTCCAGGCCGGGCGCGAAGACCAGCGGGCCCCGGGGCGGACGGCCGATCAGCGCCTCCAGACGGTCGCGCAGCTCGGCCGCACCGACCTTCACCGACAGGGTCCGGCAGTCCCCGGTCCAGCGGTCGAGGAAGGTGTCGCCCGCCGGGTCGAGCAGCAGCGCCTCGCCCTCCGTCGCGACGATCGACGCTCCGCCCTGGCGCATCTCCATCCGCCCGCTGAGCGGCGCGTTCAGGTGGTACGCGCCCAGCTCCCCGAAGCTCATCCGCACATCGGCCCCGCAGCTCAGGTCGCCGATGACCAGCGGGCCGAGCGCGACCGTGTCGAAGCGCGCCGCGAAGGGGCGCCGCTCACGGTCGACGAGGTCCATCCGGTTCGCGTAGTAGCGGGCGTCGAGCTCCACGCGCGCCTCGTCCACGTCCTGGGTCCGAAAACAGTTCCCGTCGACCCCGCCCACAGCGCCCCCCACCCCCGCCGGTACCACCGGCCCCTCCGCCCCCACTGCACCCATGGGTCGAAAGAATATTCATATGACGGATCTGACCGGGAACGGCAGGATGCCCGGCATGCCACGACCCCATGGATTCACCTACGAACAGCGCCGGGACGGCTCGGTGGTCCTCACCCACCTGGGCCGCGCCGCGGGCGTGCTGCGCGGTGCCCGCGCGGACAAGTTCCTCGCCGAGGTCGAGTCGGGCGACGCCCAGCTCGTCATGGCCCGGTGGACGGGCGCGTACCGCTTCGGCAACGAGCGCCAGGCCAGGAACCACCCCCGTAATCAAGGTGGCCGAACCGGCCGAGGGTAAGGGAACGGCAAAGGCGCCCGGATCGTTAGCCCTGGCATGACCGCTATGACCCCCGGCTCGAACATCCCCCTCACCGTCGCTCGCGTGGCGGTGGACGTCACCGCCCCCGTGCGGCTCGACGTCTCGGGCCTGCTGCTCGGCGCCAACGGCAAGGTGCGCTCGGACGACGACTTCATCTTCTACAACCAGCCGTCCGGACCCGGTGTCACCTACCGCTCCGGCGGCGGAGCCGCCCCCGACGCGATCCTGGTGGACACCGGCGCCGTCCCGGCCGGCATCGAGAGGATCGTCGTCACCGCGAGCCCCGACGCCGCGGGCCAGACCTTCCAGGGCATCGAGCCCACCGCCACCCTTCGCAACGCGGACGACGGCACCGTCCTCGCCACCTTCACCCCGCCGCAGCTGGCCACCGAGACGGCACTCGTCGTCGTCGAGATCTATCTGCGCAACGGCGCGTGGAAGGCCCGCGCCGTCGGCCAGGGCTATGCGAACGGCCTGGCGGGCATCGCGACCGACTTCGGCGTCTCGGTGGACGACGAGCCCGCCGCCGCCCCGGCCGCGGCCGCGCCCGCCCCCGTCGCACCGCCCGCCCCCGTCGCCCCGCCGGTGGCGCCCCCGGCCCCGCCGGCGCCGCCTGTCGCCCCGGTGGACCCCCGGATCGCGGCCGCCACGCCGCCCGCTCCCCCGGCCCCCGCCTCCTCGGGCAAGATCAATCTCGACAAGGGCCGGGTCAGTCTCCAGAAGAACCAGACGGTGTCCCTGGTCAAGGGCGGCCGTCCGCTGCTCTCCCAGGTCAAGATGGGCCTCGGCTGGGAGCCCGCGTACCGGGGCAAGGACATCGACCTGGACGCCTCCGTCATCGCGTACGGCCCGCAGCGCAACCACCTGGACAGCTGCTACTTCGGCAAGCTGTCCATCCTCAACGGCTCGGTGAAGCACTCCGGCGACAACCTCACCGGTGAGGGCGCGGGGGACGACGAGGTGATCGTCGTCGACCTCGGCCGGCTGCCCGCCGACGCGACCGGTCTGGTCTTCACGGTGAACTCGTTCTCCGGCCAGAAGTTCACCGAGGTCGCCAAGGCCTACTGCCGGCTGATCGACGCGGCGACGGGCGAGGAGCTGGTCCGCTTCGACCTGACCACCGCCGAGCCGCAGACCGGCGTGATGATGGCGAAGCTGATCAAGCAGTTCACCGGCGAGTGGGAGATGACGGCGATGGGCGAGTTCGTGAAGTCGCGGACCGTCCGGGGCATGGTGAAGCCGGCCGCCCAGGCACTCTGAGCGGCCGGGTTCCCCCGGTTCAGAACAGGGCGCTGTACGCGTTGAGGGCGGGCTGGCCGCCGAGGTGGGCGTAGAGCACGGTCGAGTCCCGGCCGATCTCTCCCCGGTCCACCAGATCGATCAGTCCCGCCATCGACTTCCCCTCGTACACGGGGTCGGTGACCATGCCCTCGGTGCGTGCGGCGAGCCTCATCGCATCGAGGGTCGCCTCGTCCGGGATGCCGTACACCCCGCCGTGGTACCGCTCGTCCAGCTCGACGTCGGCCGCCGTCACCGGGCGCTCGACACCGATGAGGGCGGCGGTGTCCCGGGCGATCCGGGTGATCTGCTCATGCGTCGGAACGGGCTTCGCGGAGGCGTCGACGCCGATGACCCGGCGGGCCGGTCCGCCCTCCTCCTCGGCGAGCGCGGCGAAGCCCGCGACCATGCCCGCCTGGGTGGAGCCGGTCACCGAGCAGACGACCACCGTGTCGAAGAAGACGCCGAGTTCGCGCTCCTGCTCCGCCACCTCGTACGCCCAGTTCGCGAAGCCCAGACCGCCGAGCCGGTGGTCCGAGGCGCCCGCCGGGATCGCGTACGGCTTGCCGCCGCTCTCCTCGACCTCCCGCAGGGCCAGTTCCCAGCTCTCCTTGAAGCCGATCCCGAAGCCCGCCTTCACCAGGCGTACGTCCGCGCCCGCGAGACGGCTGATCAGGATGTTGCCGACCTTGTCGTAGACGGAGTCGGGCCAGTCGACCCAGCTCTCCTGGACGAGGACGCAGCGCAGCCCGGCACGGGCGGCGACGGCCGCGACCTGGCGGGTGTGGTTGGACTGGACGCCGCCGATGGAGACGAGGGTGTCGCAGCCCTGGGCGAGGGCGTCGGCGACCAGGTACTCCAGCTTGCGGGTCTTGTTCCCGCCGTACGCCACACCGGAGTTGCAGTCCTCGCGCTTGGCCCAGAGGGTGGCGCCGCCGAGGTGGTGGGTGAGCCGTTCGAGGGGGTGGACCGGCGAGGGCCCGAAGAGGAGCGGGTAGCGGTCGAAGTCGGTGATCGGCAATGCGGCTCCCGGTGAGTGACGGCTGCTGGTCGACGTTCCTTGACGCGGATGCGGGTGCGGAGACCCCTCCGGAGACGGGCGCGCGCTACGGAGCCGCGGAGCCGGGCGCCGTGGGGGGCGTGGGTGCCACGGACCCGGGCGCCGCGGAGGACGGGGACGCGGGCACGGTGGAGGGCGTGGAGGCCCCGGGCGCCGTGGAGGGCGTGGAGGCCCCGGGCGCCGTGGAGGGCGTGGAGGCCCCGGGCGCCGGAATGCCCGTCACCTCCGCCACCTCGATGGCGTCGTCCGCGAGCTGCTCCAGGGCCGCCCAGATCTCCGTGGTGACCCGTACCGCCTCCGTCGCGTCCCCCGCCTCGCACGCGTCGATGAGCCGCGCGTGCAGCTCGGCCGAGCCACAGCTCCCGGCGTCGCCGAAGAGCCGCCGCTCGACGCGGCGGATCAGGGGGGTGTAGCGCGCGATCGTCGCGGCGGCGGCGTGGTTGCCGCTGGCGACGACGAGGACCTGGTGCAGCTCGTCGTCGGCGTGGAGGGCGGCCTCGACGTCGGAGGCCCGGACGGCCGCGGCGAAGCGCTCGTTCGCCTGGCGCATGGCCCGGATGCCCTCGGGCCCGAGCAGGGGTACGCCGGTCCTGGCGGCGAGTTCGTGCATCACCCGGACCACCGAGGCAGCGTCCCGGACGACCCGGCTGACCGGCCGGGTGACCCGGGTGTAGCTCTGCGGCTTGGACTCGACGAGCCCCTCGTCGCCGAGCCGGGCCAGGGCCTCGCGCACGGGGGCCCGCGACAGCCCGAGGCGGTCGGCGAGGTCGGCGTCCTTGAGCGGAGCGCCGGGGGCGAGGTCGCCGCGCACGATGGCCTCGCGCAGGGCCTCGTAGGCCCGGTCACGCAGCAGGGTCCGGCCCACGGGCCGTAATGCGTCCATGGACTGACATGTTAGATGTCAGTCCATGGAGCTGACCAGAGGTCAGAAGTGAAGGTCGGGTGCGGGTCAGCGGCGCGGCTGGCGGCGCCACGGGCCGGTGATCGCCACCATGATGCCCGGGTCCTGGATGTTGGCGAACAGGGTGTCACCGTCGGGCGAGAAGGTCACACCGGTGAACTCGCTGCCGTTGAGGTCGTTGCGGGCGATCGGGTAGGTGCGGCCCGAGTCGGTGGCGCCGAAGAGGTGCTGGACTCCCTCGCCGTCCTCGGCGATGACGAGCCCGCCGTACGGGGAGACGGTGATGTTGTCGGGGCCGTCGTAGGCGCCGTCCACGTCCGGGGCGGCGTTCACGCCGAGCAGCACCTTGAGGGTGAGCGTGCGGCGCTTGGGGTCGTAGAACCAGACCTGGCCGTCGTGCGCGGCGCCGGGGCTCTCCTCGCGCGCGTAGGAGGAGACGACGTACGCGCCGCCGTCGGCCCACCACATGCCCTCCAGCTTGCGGGCGCGGGTGATCTGGCCCTCCGTGAACTGCTTGCGGACGGAGACGGTGCGGCCGTCACGGTCCGGGACGTCGACCCAGTCCACGCCGTAGACGGTGCCGATCCGGCTCGCCCGCGAGAGGTCGTCCACGAAGCGGCCCGCGGAGTCGATGCACTTGGCGGCCTGGAGCACACCGGCGTCGTCGGCGAGGGTACGGAGCTTGCCGCGACCGTGCTCGAAGCCCTTCGGCGGCACCCAGCGGAAGAGCAGCCCGTTGGGGTTGGAGGCGTCCTCGGTGAGGTAGGCGTGACCGCGCCTGGGGTCGATGACGACGGCCTCGTGGTCGTACCGGCCGAAGGCCTTGACCGGCTTCGGGGCACGGTTGGCGCGGCGGTCGCGCGGGTCCACCTCGAAGATGTACCCGTGGTCCTTGGTCATGCCGTTGACGCCGGCGCGGTCCGAGTTCTCCTCGCCCGTCAGCCAGGTGCCCCAGGCAGTGCTGCCGCCCGCGCAGTTGGTGGAGGTGCCGGCGATGCCGACCCACTCGGCGACGGTGCCGTCGCGGTGCACCTCGACGACCGTGCAGCCGCCGGCCGCGGCCGGGTCGTAGACGAGCCCCTCGGTGAGCGGGACCGGGTGGTCCCACTTGTCGCGGGTGCCCTTGAGCTCGTGGTTGTTGACCAGGTACGTGGTGCCGCGCGGTCCGGCGAAGGCGGCGGTGCCGTCGTGGTTGGAGGGCGTGAACTCACCGGACTCCAGCCGGGTCACACCGCTGTGGGTGATGACGCGGTACGAGAACCCGGCGGGCAGGGCGAGCATCCCCTCGGGGTCGGCGATGAGCTCTCCGTACCCGAGCCGGTGGCCGTGGCCGTTCCCATGACCGTGGTCGTGGTCGTGGTCGTGGCCGTGACCGGCTCCGTACGTCTCCAGGTCGTCGGAGGCGAGGGCCTCGGGCGCGGTGGCGAGAGCACCGACGACACCGGTGAGGGCGAGGCCCGCACCGGCGGCGGCGGACTGCTTCGTGAACTCTCTGCGGTTGAGGGGCATGTGTGACGGTCTCCCTGTGCTGGCCCGGATGTCGCGGGCCACCCTCCCGCGCCGCCACGAACACCGCCTGAACGCCACGGGAACACCGCCGGACGCACGGCCCGGCGGCCCCGGGCCACGCCCGCCCGGACCGCCGGGCGGGCGCTGTCGGTTCCCCGGCGGTTCCGCGACGCTACGAACCCGACCCCGACCGCGACCGGGCCTTGAAGGCCGCCTTGCGGGCCTCCTTCGCCGCGCTCTTGTCGCGGTGCAGACGTCCCATCGCCTCCAGGACCTCCGCGGTCGCCGGGTGCTCCACCCGCCAGGCCGCCTCGAAGAAGCCGCTGTGGCGCCCCGTGAGCCCCTCGATCAGCTCCTGGAGCTCCTCCAGGTCGTCGTCCGCGTCGAGCTGGGCCGCGATCGTGTCGATCGCCAGCCAGAAGATCATCGACTCCGGCGGCGCGGGCACGTCCGTCGCGCCCCGCTCGGCGAGCCAGACCCGCGCGAGGCCACCGAGTTCCGCGTCGTCCAGGACCTCCCGTACCGCGGGCTCCGCCTCCGCGCCCACCAGGGACAGCGTCTGCTGGCAGTGGAGGCGGCGCAGCGGCGAGCCGGCGTCCGAGCCGCGCGCGGCGTGCAGCAGCTCGCGGGCGGCGGCGAGCGCGTCGCGGCCGGCCAGCCAGGCGGCGGTCTCCTCACGGGCGGCGGCCTCCGGGTATCCGGCGATCCCGTCGAGCAGCGCGTCGGCACCCTTGTCGGCGAGGTCGCCGACGGCGGGGGCGTCCACGCCGGCCTCCAGCATCCGGGCCCGGACGCCGTAGAGACCGAGCTCGGTGAGCCGGACCATGCCGTAGCGGGTGACGTCCTCGTCGTCGATGGGCGGCGCGGGCTCCTCGCCCTCCTCGGCCATCAGCGCCTCGTCGACGGGCTGGTACTCGACGAGCCCGATCGGTTCGAGCAGCCGGAACTGCTCGTCGAGCCGCATCATCGCGTCCGAGACCTGCTCCAGGACGTCGTCGGTCGGCTCGCCCATGTCGTCGGGGACGACCATCGACGCGGCGAGCGCGGGCAGCGGGACCGGGCCCTCGCCGGGGCCGCCCTCGCTGACGGTGAGCAGGTAGAGGTTGCCGAGGACGCCCTCCAGGAACTCGGCCTCGATCTCCGGGTCCCAGTCGAGCGCCTCGATGTCGATCTCGCCGTCCTCGCCGACGATCTCGTCCAGGTCCTCGAGGACCGGGGCGACCGCGTCGGCGAAGACCGTGTCGAAGCCGTCCAGCCAGAGCGCGAGGACGTCCTGGGGCGAACCGGCGGTGACGACCGCGAGGTTGTCGCCGGCCGAGGCCCGCCCGGGGGTGTCACCCTCCTCGCCCTCCTCGCCGTCCTCGACCTCGACCAGGCCGGTGTCGACGGCGAGGCGCCAGGCGTCGCCCGCGGAGAGCTCGCCGTCCTCGTCGTCGGTGAGGCCCAGGACCTCGACGGCCTCGGGCAGTTGCTCGTCGACGAGCTCGCCGCCCGCGTCGACCCGGGTGTCGGGTCCGGCCCAGCGGGCGAGCCGTACCGCGTTCGCGAGGAGGGGGGCCGCCAGCGCGTCCCGCGCCAGCTCCGCGTCCGCACGCAGCCGAACGGGGGGAAGGGTGGGGTGCTCCGCTGACATCTGGGGGGTCTCCTCGACGCGTCCGTGGGTGAGAGATGGCGGGTGAAGGGTGGCGGGTGAAGGGCTGAGAAGGGCTCGGAGACGGGCTCGGAGCGCGGCTCTCAGCGTAGACGCATCCGGGGGGCCGTCCGTCGGTTCACGATTCCGTCAGCCTTCGTACACCCGTCGACTCTTGACAAGTTGGGCGCCCTGCAAAGAGATTGACGCGCGTAGATTCATCTGCCGTTCCTCCAAGCACCCTCGGAGTCCCCTGATGCCTTCCTCCATACCGAGATCTGCCGGCCGCACCGTCGCGCGCTCCGCCGCGGTCTCCGCCGTCGTCGCGGCCGCCCTCGCCGCGGGTCTGCTGGCCGGTTCGACGAACGCCGCCGCCGAGGACGCGGCCGGTGTCCGCATCCACGACATCCAGGGCACCACGCGCGTCTCGCCGCTCGTCGGCAAGCAGGTCACCGGCGTGACGGGCATCGTCACCGGCGTCCGCACCTACGGCTCGCGCGGCTTCTGGATCCAGGACCCCGAGGGCGACGCCGACCCGGCCACCAGCGAGGGCCTCTTCGTCTTCACCAGCTCCGTCCCGACGGTCGCCGTCGGCGACGCGGTCAGCCTGAGCGGCACGGTCACCGAGTACGTTCCCGGCGGGCTGACCTCCGGCAACCAGTCGCTGACCCAGATCTCCAAGCCGGTCGTCACCGTGGTCTCGCAGGGCAACGCCGTCCCGGCCCCGGTGACCATCTCGTCCTGGTCGGTTCCCGGCACCTACGCCCCGGAGGGCGACCCGGCCGCGGCGGGCTCGATCAACGGCCTGACCCTGAACCCCCGCAAGTACGCCCTGGACTACTACGAGTCCCTGGAGGGCACCAACGTCCGGATCGGCTCCTCGCGCGTGGTCGGCGCCACCGACCCGTACTCCGAGCTGTGGGTCACGGTGAAGCCCTGGGAGAACCGCAACCGGCGCGGCGGCACGGTCTACGGCTCGTACGAGTCGCAGAACACCGGCCGGCTCCAGATCCAGTCGCTGACCCCGATCGCCCAGCAGCCGTTCCCCAAGGCGAACGTCGGCGACCGGCTGACCGGCACCACCGAGGGCCCGCTCGACTTCAACCAGTTCGGCGGCTACACGATCACCGCCCGCACCCTCGGCACGGTCGTCGACCGCGGCCTCGAGCGCGAGTCCACGGACAGGCAGCACAGGAACGAGCTGGCCGTGGCCACGTACAACGTGGAGAACCTCGACCCGAGCGACCCGCAGGAGAAGTTCGACGCGCTCGCGAAGGCGGTCGTCACCAACCTCGCCTCGCCCGACATCCTCGCCCTGGAGGAGATCCAGGACAACAACGGCGCCAAGAACGACGGCACGGTCGCCGCCGACCAGACGGTGAAGAAGTTCACGGACGCGATCGTGGCGGCCGGCGGCCCGGCGTACGAGTGGCGCTCGGTCGACCCGGAGAACAACAAGGACGGCGGCGAGCCCGGCGGCAATATCCGTCAGGTCTTCCTCTTCAACCCCGAGCGGGTCTCCTTCACGGACCGCGCGGCCACCGACCCGAGCTCCGCCACCGGCGTGACGGGCCGCAAGGGCCACGCCGCCCTGACGGTCTCCCCCGGCCGGATCGACCCGGCGAACACCGCCTGGGAGAGCAGCCGCAAGCCGCTCGCGGGCGAGTTCGTCTTCCGCGGCCGTACGGTCTTCGTGATCGCCAACCACTTCGGCTCGAAGGGCGGCGACGAGTCCATCGTCTCGCACCACCAGCCGCCGGTCCGCTCCTCCGAGGCGAAGCGACTGCTCCAGGCCCAGTCCGTCAACGGCTTCGTGAAGCAGCTCCTCGCGGTCGAGAAGCAGGCCGACGTCCTCGTCGTCGGCGACATCAACGACTTCGAGTTCTCCGGGACGACGAAGGCCCTGGCCGACGGCGGCGCGCTGTACCCGGCCGTGAAGTCGCTGCCGCGCAGCGAGCGCTACTCGTACGTCTTCCAGGGCAACAGCCAGGTGCTCGACCAGATCCTGACGAGCCCCGGCGTGCGCCACTTCGAGTACGACAGCGTCCACATCAACGCGGAGTTCGCCGACCAGGACAGCGACCACGACCCCCAGGTCCTGCGCTTCCGCCCGTAGTCGCCCGGGGCGGCCCGGGGCGGCGAACCAGCCGCTCCGGGCCCTCCGGCCGTGTCACACGCCCGCGCTCAGGCTGAGCGCGGGCGTGTACCGCTTCACCCGGCTGCCCGTGAGCCCCGGGTAGCGGTGCACGCGCGTCCAGGCCTCGCCGAGCCGGGCGTCGTCCGCCAGCCACTCCGCATGGGCCTGCTCGCTCTCCCACTCGGCGTAGTTCAGGACCCGGCCGCCGTCGGTGGACAGATGGAAGTGGACGCCGGCGCCGCCGGACCCCGGCCGCAGCGCCGTGTCCTCGTCCATGGCGGTGAACACGGTGTCCACCCAGTCCTCCCGGCTCCCCGCCCCGGGCCCGCCGAAGTCGGCCTCGACGACCACGACGACCCCGGGGAGTTCCCCCGTGCCCGGCCTGTCGCGGACGGCGGAGCGGTGGATCGGCGCGTAGCGGGTCAGTTCCACCCGCTCGATGCCGGGCACGGCGGCGTCGATCTCGGCGTTCCGGTCGTCGCGGTAGGTCCGGACGAAGTCCTCGTAGGCCTGCTCGGCGGTCCACTGCGAGTAGTGCAGCAGCGTGTCGCCGTCGGTCCCGGCGTAGACGCTGTACGAGAGCAGCCCGAGGTCGGGCCATTCCCGGCTCTCCCAGGCCTTGCGGATGGCGTCGACGGCCGCGCGCTGGCGCTCGGGCGTGCCGACCCGCCAGGTGCTGACGAGGACGGCGCCGACTCCGGGGCGGTGGAGGTCGGGGCGGGCATCGGGGTGGGCGACGGCGTTCATGAGGTCTCCTGTTCCTCGGGGGTTCCTCGGATGGCTCCACCGTCGTCCCTCAACCTTGGTTGAGGTCAACCCCCTCTCCCGTGCGAGACTTCGCGCCATGATCCTTCGCGCCATGATCCTTCGCGACCTGACCCTGCGCCCCGCGACCCGCGCCGAACTTCCCGCCGTCCTCGCGCTCCTGGCCGACGAGGACACGGTCGTCGACCCCGCCTCGGTCACCGTCACCGGGGCGTACGAGCGGGCCTTCGCGGACATCGAGGCCGATCCGCGCAACGAGATGCTGGTCCTGACGGACGGTGAGCTGGTCCTGGGCTGCCTCCAGGTCACGTACATCCCGGGGCTCGGCCAGGGCGGCGCCGAGCGGGCCCTGGTCGAGGCGGTCCGGATCCGGGCCGACCGGCGCGGCGGCGGTCTCGGCCGGGAACTGATGGAGCGGGCCGCGGCACGCGCGCGGGAACGCGGCTGCGCGCTGGTCCAGCTGACCAGCGGCAAGCGGCGGACGGACGCCCACCGCTTCTATGCCTCCCTGGGGTACGCGCGCAGCCACGAGGGTTTCAAGCTCGCGCTCTGACGGTGCGGGCCGGCCCGCACCGCCGGGGCGCGGGCCGGCCCGCCCGGCGGGATCCGCGGTCAGCCGAGCAGGTGGCCGCCGCCGTCCACGAGGAGCACCTCGCCGGTGATGTACGCGGAGTGGGCCAGGTCGTGGACGGCCCCGGCGATGTCCTCGGCGCGGCCGACCCGGCGCAGCGGGACGACGTCGGCCACATGGGCCTTGGCCGCGTCGGCGCCGTCGACCCCGTCGAACCAGGGGGTGTCGATGAGGCCGGGCGCGACCGCGTTGACGCGGACGTCGGGGCCGAGGGTCTTGGCGAGGAGCTTCGTCATGTGGTTGACGGCCGCCTTGGAGACGGCGTACGGGATGGAGCTGCCGCCCGGCCGGACGCCGGCCTGGGAGGAGACGTTGACGACGGCGCCACGGGTCTTCCGCAGGTGCGGGACGGCGGCGGTGATGGTCTGCCAGACGCCGATGACGTTGACGTCGTAGAGGTGGCGCCAGACCTCGGGCGAGGCGGCTTCGAGGTCGTCGTGCGGGATGAACCGGGTGGTGCCCGCGCAGTTGACGAGGAGGTCGAGGCGGCCGAGGGTCTCCACGGCCCGCTCGACGAGGGTCCGGGCCTGGGTCTCGTCGGAGACGTCCGCCTGGAGGTAGACGGCGCCGGGCAGTTCGGCGGCGAGCCGTTCGCCCGCCTCGACCGAGCGGGCGGAGTTGACCACGACCCGGTATCCGGCCTCCGCGAGGCGGCGGGCGACGGCGGCGCCGATGCCCGAGGACGAGCCGGTGACGAGGGCGACGCGCCCGGCGTCGGTGCTGTGTGAGCTCATGCTGTGCTGTCTCCATGTCCCCCTGTCGCGCCCGTCGATCATGCCAGAGCCCGCACGCTTAAGTGATGGTGATCTTTCCGCCGAAGCAGATCTAAGTGGACCTTCACCGTGCAAACCGCCCAGACTTCGGTGATGAGCACTTCCCCTTCCCGCCCGGCGCGGCCCTTCGGCCGCGCGCTCTGCGCGATGATCACCCCGTTCACCCCGGGCGGCGGCCTCGACCTCGACGAGGCGGGCAAGCTGGCCGCCCGGCTCGTCGGCGAGGGCTGCGACGGCCTGGTCCTGAACGGCACCACCGGCGAGTCGCCGACCACCACCGACGCCGAGAAGGCCGCGCTCGTCCGCGTCGTCCGGGAGGCCGTGGGCCCCGGCCCCTCGGTCGTCGCGGGCGTCGGCACCGCCGACACCCGGCACACCGCCGAACTGGCCCGCCAGGCCGAGGCCGCGGGCGCGGACGGTCTGCTCGTCGTCACCCCGTACTACAGCCGCCCTCCGCAGTCGGCCGTCGAGGCCCATTTCCTGAAGGTCGCGGACGCGACCGGCCTCCCGGTCATGGTCTACGACATCCCCGGCCGCACCGGCACCCGGGTCGAGACCGCGACCCTGCGGCGGCTCGCCGAGCACCCGCGGATCGTGGCGGTCAAGGACTGCGCGTACGACCTGCTGGGCTCGTCCCGGCTGATCGCGGAGACCCCGCTCGCGTACTACTCGGGCTGCGAGGAGATGAACCTGCCGCTGTACGCGGTCGGCGGCGCCGGTTACGTCAGCACGGTGGCGAACGTGGCGCCCCGTCAGCTGCGTGCGGTCCTCGACGCCTTCGACGCCGGCGACACGGCGGAGGCGGCCCGGCTCAACGCCCGGCTGCTGCCGCTCGCCGAACGGATGATGGCCGCGGGGCTGCCCGGCACGGTGACCGTCAAGGCGCTGCTCGGCGGCCCGGTGCGCGAACCGCTGCAGCCCGCCGACCGGGAGGCGGTCGACGGGCTGCGGGGGCTGTACGAGGCGCTGCTTCAGGCGGAGTCGGTGGTGTAGGTCCTGCCGAGGACGGCGGCGTGCTCCAGGACGTCCTCCAGCGGGTCGTCGATCTGACCCGTGTGGAGGGAGAGGCTGGGCCCGTTGGTGACGGTGGGCCCGTTGTGCGTGTGCGTCTCGTCCGCCGCGGCCGTCCCGGCCGGTAGCAGGACCGCCACCGCCGTGAGCACTCCTGCGACCGTGGGCTTCGTCCTCATGTCGACTCCTCGCCTCGTCTGCGTGCAGTGACTCTGCGTTCTGTTAACGCAGAGTCACCGGTTCAGTTGTGGCTGTGGAGGATGTCGTTCAGCCCGCCCCAGACCGCGTTGTTCGGGCGGGCCTCGACGGCACCGGTGACCGAGTTGCGGCGGAACAGGATGTTCGAGGCACCGGAGAGGTCGCGGGCCTTGACGATCTCGCCGTCGGGCATCGTGACCCGGGTGCCGGCGGTGACGTACAGACCGGCCTCGACGACGCACTCGTCACCGAGCGCGATGCCGACACCCGCCTCGGCGCCGATCAGGCAGCGCTCGCCGATCGAGATGACGACGTTGCCGCCGCCCGACAGGGTGCCCATCGTGGAGGCGCCGCCGCCGATGTCGGAGCCGTTGCCGACGACGACACCGGCGGAGATCCGGCCCTCGACCATCGAGGTGCCGAGGGTGCCGGCGTTGAAGTTGACGAAGCCCTCGTGCATGACGGTGGTGCCGGCCGCCAGGTGGGCGCCGAGGCGGACCCGGTCGGCGTCGGCGATCCGGACTCCGGCGGGCGCGACGTAGTCCGTCATCCGCGGGAACTTGTCGATGCTGGTGACGGCGAGGTGCAGGCCCTCGGCGCGCGCGTTGAGGCGGACCTTCTCGATGTCGTCGACGGCGACCGGACCGAGCGAGGTCCAGGCGACGTTGGCGAGGAGGCCGAAGACGCCGTCCAGGCTCTGGCCGTGCGGCTTGACCAGCCGGTGGCTGAGCAGGTGCAGACGCAGGTAGGCGTCGTGGGCGTCGAGCGGCTTCTCGTCGAGCGAGGAGATGACGGTACGGACGGCGACCACCTCGACGCCGCGGCGGGCGTCCACGCCGAGGGCCTTGGCGGCGCCTTCGCCGAGGGCGTTCACGGCCTCGTCGGGGGTGAGCCGCTCGGTGCCGGCGGGGCCGGCCGCCTCGGTCAGCTCGGGGGCGGGGAACCAGGTGTCGAGAACGGTGCCGTCGCCGGCGATGGTGGCGAGGCCGGCGGCGACGGCGCCGGTGGTGCGAGGAGCAGTGGTCATGACGGAGAACCTAACCGGCGGGGCCCCGCGCGGGCCAACCGGTCTCAGGTGTCGGTCGAGCGCGTAGGCGGTTCCGACGAGCCCGGGAGGGCCCGTTTCGGTCCTTCCTTCAGGTCGGGCGCGGGCCGTTGCCGGGCCCTGGACCGCTCCTGCTCACGCCGGGCCGCTTGCTCCCACCGGGTCGCCTGCTCACGGCGGGCCGCCTACTCCCACCGGGGGCGCTTGCGCACGCCGGGCCGCTTGCCCACGCCGGGCCCCCTGCTCACGCCGGGCGCAGCACCCGGGTCAGCATCACGCGCGCGTTCTCCTCGTCGTACGGCTCGCCGGTGAGCAGGGACTGGAGGCAGAGCCCGTCCACGAGGGCGACCAGGGCGCGCGCGGTGGCCGGGTCGGTGCGACGGGACAGGACGGCGACCACGGTCTCGGCCCACTCGGCGGCCACCGGACGGAGCGCGGGGCGGCGCAGGGCGGCGAGGTAGAGCTCGTACTCCAGCTCCACCTGGGCGCGTTCGCCGCCGATCCACTCCCCCATGAGGCGGGCGAGCACGGCGGCGAGGTCGGTCTCCGGCGCGTTGAGGGCGGAGTGCTCGCGGAGCAGCCGCGCGAAGCCCTCGTTGGCCTTGCGGAGGGCGGCGACGAGGAGTTCGTCGAGGGAGGCGAAGTGGTACGTGGTCGAGCCCAGCGGCACGTCGGCCTCGGCGGCCACGGTGCGGTGACTGAGCCCGGCGATCCCGGAGCGCCCGGCGACCCGGAGGGCCGCGTCGACGATCCGGTCCCGCCGTTCGGGGTCGTGGCGGCGTGCGCGGGCCATCAGTGGGCGCCGCCCAGGTTGAGGACGACGACCCCGGCGATGATGAGCGCGATCCCCGCGATCTTGGCGAGGCTGAGGGTCTCGCCGAGGAAGAGGATGCCGATGGCGGCGACGGCCGCGGTGCCGACGCCGGCCCAGATGGCGTACGCGGTGCCGACCTGGAGCGTCTTGAGCGCCTGCGCCAGGAGCGCGAAGGCGACCACGTATCCGATGCCGGTGACGAGCGAGGGCCAGAGCTTGCTGAAGCCCTCGCTGTACTTCATGGAGGTGGTGGCGAGTATCTCGGCGGCAATGGCGCCCGCGAGCAGTCCGTAACCCATGCGTACAAGCGTACACAACGATGCGTACGGGCGTACACAACACCGCCCGATACGGTGTGCCGCATGACGATTCCCCCAGGGCCGCCGCCCTACGGTCCCCCCGGGCCGCCGCCGCCCTACGGCTACGGCTATCCGCCGCCGCCCCCGCCGCCGAAGCCCGGCGTGATACCCCTGGCGCCGCTCACCTTCGGCACGATCCTGACCGGCGCCTTCGCGACCTTCGGCCGCTACTGGAAGCAGCTCCTCGGGGTGGGGGCGGCCGCCTACCTCGGCGCCCTGCTGGTCGTCGGAGCGGCGATCGGCGTCGCGTACCTGGCCGTCGGCGACGGCTTCCCCGCCGTGTTCGACCTGCCCGCGGGGCAGGAGCCGCGATGGGACGACGTCCGCCCGCTGATCATCGCCTTCGCCTGCGTCTGGCTGGTCGCCATGGTCGTGTTCGTCGGCGCGAGCGCCCTGGTGGCGGCGGCCTGCCCGGCCGTGGTCCAGGAGGCGGTGCTCGGCCGGCCCACCTCCTTCGGTGCCCTCTGGCGCCGGTCCTGGGCCCGGGTGCCCGCCGTGCTCGGCACCGTGTTCCTGACCACCGCGGCGCTGCTGGTCCCGATGATCCTCTTCTTCGGCGCCTTCGCCGCGATGGTGGCTGTGCTCGTCGCCGACCTCGGGGACCTGGACGGCGGCGCGACGGCCTCCGAGGTCTCGTTCGCGATCCCGCTGCTGCTGCTCCTCGCCGCCGTGGTGGTCCTGCCGTTCGGCCTGTGGATCTGGGTGAGGTTCAGCCTGGCCCCGGCGGCCGCCGTGATGGAGGGCCAGGGCGCGGTCGCCTCGATGCGCCGCTCCGCGCACCTGGTCCGCGGCGACTGGTGGCGAGTGTTCGGCTGTCTGCTGGCCGCCGGGATCATGGCCTCCGTCGTCGGCATGCTGATCCAGCAGGCCCTCTCCACCCTCGCGTCGGCCCCGCTGACGCTCACCGACTTCTCCGGCGAGGACTCGGCCGCCGTGGTGGGCTCCATGGTCGTCATCCTCACGGTGCTGATCATCGGTCAGCTGGTCAGCCAGGCGGTCGTCTCCGTCTTCCCGCCGCTGGTCACCGCGCTGCTCTACGTCGACCAGCGGATCCGCAAGGAGAACCTGGCACCCGACCTGGCCCGCGCGGCCGGTCTCGCCTAGCGCCTTCGCTGCGGATCAGGGCCGGATGGGCCCTGGCCGCGGGCGAACGCGAAACGGCCGTGCCCCGGAGGACACGGCCGTTCACCCGCGTACGCGGGGTCGATCAGACGTTGAAGCCGAGCGCGCGCAGCTGCTCGCGGCCGTCGTCCGTGATCTTGTCCGGGCCCCACGGGGGCATCCAGACCCAGTTGATCTTCAGTTCGCTGACGATGCCGTCCGTCGCGGACTTCGCCTGGTCCTCGATCACATCGGTCAGCGGACAGGCCGCGGACGTCAGGGTCATGTCCAGCGTCGCGATGTTCGAGTCGTCGATGTGGATGCCGTAGATCAGGCCCAGGTTGACGACGTCGATGCCCAGCTCGGGGTCGACGACGTCGTACAGCGCCTCACGGACTTCTTCCTCGGAGGCCGGCTTCATCGTGGCCTCGGCGTTCTCGGTCATGCCGACTTCCTCTCCGCCGCGTCGCCCAGAGCCTGGGCGGTCGCGTCCTTCCACGCCATCCAGCTGAGCAGCGCGCACTTCACACGGGCCGGGTACTTGGAGACTCCGGCGAACGCGACCGCGTCCTCCAGGATCTCCTCCATCGCGTCGTCGGGCTCGATCTGGCCCTTGGACTGCATCAGCTCCAGGAAGGTGCCCTGGATCTTCTGCGCGTCCGCCAGCTCCTTGCCGACGAGCAGCTCGTTGAGGACGGACGCCGAGGCCTGGCTGATGGAGCAGCCCTGGCCCTCGTACGACACGTCCTCGATCCGCGAGCCCTCGTACTTCACGCGGAGCGTGATCTCGTCGCCGCACGTCGGGTTGACGTGGTGCACCTCGGCGTCGCCGTCCCGAAGACCGCGCCCGTGCGGGTGCTTGTAGTGGTCCAGGATGACGTCCTGGTACATCGAATCCAGCTTCACGAGCCGTCCCCTAGCCGAAGAAGTTCCGTACGTGCTCCAGACCCGCGACCAGGGCGTCGACCTCGGCCGGGGTGGAGTACAGATAGAACGACGCCCGCGTGGTCGCAGGAATTCCGTACCGCAGGCAGACCGGCCGCGCGCAGTGGTGGCCGACCCGGACCGCGATGCCCTCTTCGTCGAGGACCTGGCCCACGTCGTGCGGGTGGATGTCGCCGAGCGTGAAGGAGATCGCCGCGCCACGGTCCTCGGCCGTGGTGGGGCCGATGATCCGCAGGTCCGGAACCTCCTGGAGGCGCCGGACGGCGTACTCGGTGATCGCGTGCTCGTGGCGCGCGATGTTCTCCATGCCGATCGCCGAGAGGTAGTCCACGGCCGCGCCGAGGCCGACGGCCTGGGCGATCGGGGGCGTACCCGCCTCGAACTTGTGCGGGGCCGGCGCGTACGTCGAGGAGTGCATCGAGACGGTCTCGATCATCTCGCCGCCGCCCAGGAAGGGCGGCAGGTCCTCGAGCAGCTCCTGGCGGCCCCAGAGGACGCCGATGCCCGTCGGGCCGCACATCTTGTGGCCGGTGAAGGCCACGAAGTCGGCCTGGAGCGCCTGCACGTCCAGGACCATGTGCGGAGCGGCCTGGGAGGCGTCGATGCAGACGAGCGCACCGACCTCCTGGGCGCGACGGATGATCGTCTCGACCGGGTTGACCGTGCCCAGCAGGTTCGAGACCAGCGTGAACGAGACGATCTTGGTCTTCTCGGTGATGACCTCTTCGATGTTCGAGAGGTCGAGACGGCCGTCGTCGGTGAGGCCGAACCACTTCAGCTTCGCGCCCGTGCGCTGCGAGAGCAGCTGCCACGGCACGATGTTGGAGTGGTGCTCCATCTCCGTGATGGCGATCTCGGTCTCGTGGTCCACGCGATAGGGCTCGTCGGCCCAGCCCAGCATGTTGGCCACCAGGTTGAGCGACTCCGAGGCGTTCTTGGTGAAGATCACCTCGTCGCGGCTCGGGGCGTTGATGAAGGCCGCGACCTTGTCACGGGCGCCTTCGTACAGCGCCGTCGCCTCCTCGGCGACCGTGTAGACGCCGCGGTGGACGTTGGCGTTGTGACGCTCGTAGTACGTGTTGAGCGCGTCGAGGACCTGCCGCGGCTTCTGCGAAGTCGCCGCGGAGTCGAGGTACACGATCTTCTTGCCGTCGTGGACCACGCGATCCAGGAGCGGGAAGTCCTTGCGGATCGCCTCGGTGTCGAGGAGGCCGGAGAGCCCCTGATGGGCAGATGTCACGCGGATGCGCCACCCTTCGTGCTGTAGGCCTCGTAGCCCTCGTTCTCGAGCTTGTCGGCGAGCTCGGCGCCGCCGGACTCGACGATGCGGCCGCCGGAGAAGACGTGCACGAAGTCGGGCTTGATGTAGCGGAGGATCCGCGTGTAGTGCGTGATCAGCAGGGTGCCGACCTCACCGGTCTCGCGGACGCGGTTGACGCCCTCGGAGACCTGGCGGAGCGCGTCGACGTCCAGGCCGGAGTCGGTCTCGTCGAGGATCGCGATCTTCGGCTTGAGGAGCTCCAGCTGGAGGATCTCGTGGCGCTTCTTCTCACCGCCGGAGAAGCCCTCGTTGACGTTGCGCTCGGCGAAGGCCGGGTCCATCTGGAGCTGCTCCATCGCGGACTTGACCTCCTTCACCCAGGTGCGCAGCTTGGGGGCCTCGCCGCGGATCGCGGTGGCGGAGGTGCGCAGGAAGTTGGAGACCGAGACACCGGGGACCTCGACCGGGTACTGCATGGCCAGGAAGACGCCGGCGCGGGCGCGCTCGTCGACCGACATCTCCAGGACGTCCTCGCCGTCGAGGGTGACGGTGCCGCCGGTGACCGTGTACTTCGGGTGGCCGGCGAGCGAGTACGCCAGGGTCGACTTGCCGGAGCCGTTGGGGCCCATGACGGCGTGGGTCTCGCCCTGCTTGATGGTCAGGTCGACACCCTTGAGGATCTCGCGGGGGCCGTTCTCGGCCTCGACGGAGACGTGCAGGTTGCGGATTTCAAGCGTTGCCATGGGTGACTCAGGACTCCTGGGTGACGGAGACGAGCACATCGTCCCCTTCGATCTTTACGGGGTATACGGGGACGGGGCGCGTCGCGGGAAGGCCGGAGGGCTTGCCGGTGCGGAGGTCGAAGCTGGAGCCGTGCAGCCAGCACTCGATGGCACAGTCCTCGACCTCGCCCTCCGAGAGGGAGACGTTCGCGTGCGAGCAGATGTCGTTGATCGCGAACACCTCGCCCTCGGTGTGCACGACCGACACCGGCGTGCCGTCGACCTCGACCCGCTTCGGGGTGTCGGCCTCGAGCTCGCTCAGCGCGCAGACTCGGACGAAGGCCATCAGACGGAGGCCTCCAGCTCGGCCTCGATCTTGGCGATGAGACGCTCCTCGACGTCCGGCAGACCGATCTGCTGGACGAGCTCCGCGAAGAAGCCGCGGACGACGAGGCGACGGGCCTCGGCCTGCGGGATGCCGCGGGACATCAGGTAGAAGAGCTGCTCGTCGTCGAAACGACCGGTGGCCGAGGCGTGACCGGCGCCGGCGATCTCGCCGGTCTCGATCTCCAGGTTCGGTACGGAGTCGACCCGGGCGCCGTCCGTGAGGACCAGGTTCCGGTTGAGCTCGTACGTGTCCGTGCCCTCGGCAGCGGCCTGGATGAGCACGTCGCCGATCCAGACGGCGTGCGCGTCCTGGCCCTGCAGCGCGCCCTTGTAGGCCACGTTGGACTTGCAGTGCGGGGTGTTGTGGTCGACCAGGAGGCGGTGCTCCTGGTGCTGGCCGGCGTCGGTGAAGTACAGGCCGAACAGCTCGGCCTCGCCGCCGGGCGCCGCGTACGCCACCCGCGGGTGGATGCGGACGACGTCGCCGCCGAAGGTGACGATGACGGACTTGAAGGAGGCGTCGCGGCCGACCAGGGCGTTGTGCTGGGCGACGTGGACGGCCTTCTCGTCCCAGTCCTGGACGGAGACGACGGTCAGCTTCGCGCCGTCGCCCAGGACGTAGTCGACGTTGGCGGCGAGCACCGCGTCGCCGGAGTGGTCGAGGACCACGACGGCCTCGGCGAAGGCGCCGAGCTCGATGACCTGGTGGCCGAAGGCGACGCCGCCCTCACCGTGCACGGTGATGCGGATCGGCTCGGTGAGCACGGCCTCCTTGGCGACGGTGACGACCGAGGCCTTCTCGAAGGAGGAGTACGCCTGCGCGGCGACGCGGTCGACGGGCGTGCCGGCCTTGCCGAGACGCTCGTCCTCGCGCCCGACGGTCTCCACCGTGACGCCCTCGGGGGCCTCGATCTCGACCTTGACGCCCTCGCCGGACGCGACGGCGGTGCCGTCGTGCAGGCCGCGGAGGCGCTCCAGCGGGGTGAACCGCCACTCCTCCTCACGGCCGTGCGGGACGGGGAAGTCCGCGACGTCGAAGGACGGGGGCGCGCTCATGCGCGTGGCGACGGTGGACTCGGCGGCCACCGCGATCGAGCCCGCGGTGGTGGAGCCCGCGGGGATGTTCTGAGCCTCAGCCATGGCTGTTGGGGTGCTCTCTTCCTGCGTACGTGAAAATCGGTTGCTGCGTGTGCCGGTGGGGGCGGGGTGGGGCTTTAGCCCACCGAGCCCTCCATCTGCAGCTCGATCAGCCGGTTGAGCTCCAGGGCGTACTCCATCGGGAGTTCCTTGGCGATGGGCTCGACGAAGCCGCGGACGATCATCGCCATGGCCTCGAACTCGGTGAGGCCGCGGCTCATCAGGTAGAAGAGCTGGTCCTCGGAGACCTTGGAGACGGTGGCCTCGTGGCCCATGGAGACGTCGTCCTCGCGCACGTCCACGTAGGGGTACGTGTCCGAGCGGGAGATCGTGTCGACGAGCAGCGCGTCGCAGAGCACGTTGGACTTGGCGCCCGGGGCACCCTCGCCGATCTCGATGAGACCGCGGTAGGAGGTGCGGCCGCCGCCTCGCGCCACCGACTTGGAGACGATGTTGGAGGAGGTGTTCGGGGCCATGTGGACCATCTTGGCGCCGGCGTCCTGGTGCTGGCCCTCGCCCGCGAAGGCGATGGAGAGGGTCTCGCCCTTGGCGTGCTCGCCCATCAGGTAGACGGCCGGGTACTTCATGGTGACCTTGGAGCCGATGTTGCCGTCGACCCACTCCATGGTGGCGCCCTCGTAGGCGACGGCGCGCTTGGTCACCAGGTTGTAGACGTTGTTCGACCAGTTCTGGATGGTCGTGTAGCGGCAGCGGCCGCCCTTCTTCACGATGATCTCGACGACGGCGCTGTGCAGCGAGTCCGAGGAGTAGATCGGAGCGGTGCAGCCCTCGACGTAGTGGACGTAGGCGTCCTCGTCGACGATGATCAGCGTCCGCTCGAACTGGCCCATGTTCTCCGTGTTGATGCGGAAGTAGGCCTGGAGCGGGATCTCGACGTGCACGCCCTTCGGCACGTAGATGAACGATCCGCCGGACCAGACGGCGGTGTTCAGGGAGGCGAACTTGTTGTCGCCGACCGGGATGATCGTGCCGAAGTACTCGCGGAAGAGTTCCTCGTGCTCCTTCAGCGCGGTGTCGGTGTCGACGAAGATGACGCCCTGCTCCTCCAGGTCCTCGCGGATCTGGTGGTAGACGACCTCGGACTCGTACTGGGCGGCGACACCGGCGACGAGGCGCTGCTTCTCCGCCTCGGGGATGCCGAGCTTGTCGTACGTGTTCTTGATGTCCTCCGGCAGGTCCTCCCAGGACTCGGCCTGCTTCTCGGTGGACCGCACGAAGTACTTGATGTTGTCGAAGTCGATGCCGGAGAGGTCGGAGCCCCAGGTCGGCATGGGCTTCTTGTCGAAGAGCCGCAGACCCTTGAGACGCAGCTTCAGCATCCACTCGGGCTCGTTCTTCTTCGAGGAGATGTCGCGGACGACGTCCTCGTTCAGACCGCGCTTGGCGGTGGCACCGGCGGTGTCGGAGTCGGCCCAGCCGTACTCGTACCGACCCAGGCCCTCGAGCTCGGGGTGGCTGATCTCGGTGGTCATGCGGGGTTCCTCCCGGCCGTGCTTGCGGATGCTGATTCGGTGGTCTGTGGGGCGCTGTGCGGGATGAACGTGGTGCAGACGCCGTCACCATGCGCGATGGTGGCCAGACGCTGGACATGTGTTCCCAGGAGGCGGGAGAAGAACTCCGTCTCCGCCTCGCACAGCTGTGGATACTGCTCGGCGACGTGGGCCACCGGGCAGTGGTGCTGGCAGAGCTGCTCGCCGACCGGCGCGTTCCGCGCAGTGGCAGCGTACCCGTCAGCGGTCAGGGCCTTGGCAAGGGCCTCGGTCCGCCGCTCCGGCTCGACGGCCTCGACGGCTTCGCGGTAGGCGTCCGCCTGGGCCTCGATCCGGTCGCGGGCGAAGGCGGCCACCGCCGCTTCCCCGCCGGCGTTGCGCTCGATCCACTGGAGCGCCTCGACCGCGAGCGAGTCGTACGACTGGTCGAAGGCGTCCCGGCCGCAGTCGGTGAGCGCGAAGACCTTCGCGGGGCGGCCGCGGGCGCGCGCCCCGTAGACGCGCTGCTCGCGTGCTTCCACGACGTTGTCGGCGACCAGCGAGTCGAGATGGCGGCGGACGGCGGCCTGGGTGAGGCGGAGCCGTCCGGCGAGATCGGCGACGGTCGACGGCCCGTGGTCCAGGATCGACCGCGCAACCCGGTTGCGCGTCGAACGCTCACGGGTCGCGAGTTCCTCCACGGGAGCCGCGCCAACGTTTTTCACAACGCCATTGTTGCGTAATTAATCTCGGACTGACAAGCCGCGCCGGACGCGGCGACGGTGCGGTGCGTCACTCAGGTAAGGCTTACCTGACCTGCGGAAACGATCATTCGTAGGACGAATCACACCCCTCGCCCCACGCTCCCCGCGCGCCGGATCCGGCCGTCTCGCGAGGGAGTACCCGCAGGCCACAGGGGCTCCGCCGACCCCCGAGGCGCCCGGCGCGACGAAAAGGAGATCGCGCCTCGGACCACCCAAACCGGACGTTCCGGGGACCCGGGCCCCGCGCCGGGAGGCCCCCCGGCCCCTCTCTAGACTTCCCGTCATGCGAAACGAGTCCGTCGGGTCCGTCGTCCAGGTCCGTGGCCTGGTCAAGCGGTACGGCCACAAGACCGCCGTCGACGGCCTCGACCTCGACGTGCGGGCCGGCACCGTGACCGCCGTCCTCGGCCCCAACGGGGCCGGCAAGACCACCACCATCGAGACCTGCGAGGGCTACCGGAGGCCGGACGCCGGCACCGTGCGCGTCCTCGGCCTCGACCCGGTCGCCGACGCGGCCGCCCTGCGCCCCCGGATCGGCGTGATGCTCCAGTCGGGTGGTGTCTACTCCGGAGCCCGCGCCGACGAGATGCTCCGCCACATGGCGAAACTGCACGCCCACCCGCTGGACGTGGACGCGCTCGTCGAACGCCTCGGCCTCGGCTCCTGCGGCCGCACCACCTACCGGCGCCTCTCCGGCGGCCAGCAGCAGCGCCTCGCGCTCGCCATGGCCGTCGTCGGCCGCCCCGAGCTCGTCTTCCTCGACGAGCCGACCGCCGGACTCGACCCGCAGGCCCGCCGCGCCACCTGGGACCTCGTGCGCGAGCTGCGCGCCGACGGAGTGACCGTGGTCCTCACCACCCACTTCATGCAGGAGGCGGAGGAACTCGCCGACGACGTCGCCATCGTCGACGGCGGCCGGGTCGCCGCCCAGGGCAGCCCCGAGCAGCTGTGCCGCGGCGGCGCCGAGAACACCCTCCGCTTCACCGGCCGCCCCGGACTCGACCTGGGCTCGCTGCTCAAGGCGCTGCCCGACGGCACCGCCGCGGCGGAGCCGCTCCCGGGCACGTACCGGATCACCGGCACCGTCGACCCGCAGCTGCTCGCCACGGTCACCAGCTGGTGCGCCCAGCACGGCGTCATGCCCGACGGCATCTCCGTCGAGCGCCACACTCTCGAGGACGTCTTCCTCGAACTGACGGGCAAGGAACTGCGGTCGTGAGCAATGGTTCGGTCGTGAGCACCGGTACGTACGCCCCCCGGCCGGGAGCCGCGCCCGTCGGCCGGATGATCGCGGCGCAGACGGCCCTGGAGACCCGGATGCTGCTGCGCAACGGCGAGCAGCTGCTGCTCACCGTGATCATCCCGTCGCTCCTCCTGGTTCTCTTCTCCACCGTCGACATCATCGACACCACCGGCACGGGCGCCGACCAGGCCGTCGACTTCCTCGCCCCGGGCATCCTCGCGCTCGCCGTCCTGTCGACCGCGTTCACCGGCCAGGCCATCGCGACCGGTTTCGAGCGCCGGTACGGGGTGCTCAAGCGCCTCGGCGCCTCGCCGATCCCCCGCTGGGCTCTGATGACCGCCAAGACGCTCTCCGTCCTGGTGACCGAGGTCCTCCAGATCGCCCTCCTGACGGCGATCGCCCTGGGCCTCGGCTGGTCCCCGCAGGGCGCCGCGACCTTCACGGGCGTCCTGTCGGTCCTCGTGCTCCTGGTCCTCGGCACGGCCGCCTTCTCCGGCCTCGGCCTGCTGATGGCGGGCACGCTGAAGGCGGAGGCCACGCTGGCCGCCGCCAACCTGGTCTTCCTGCTGCTCCTGGTGGGCGGCGGCGTCATCGTCCCGCTGGCGAAGTTCCCGGACGCGGCCCGCTCGGTCCTGGAGCTGCTCCCGATCTCGGCCCTCTCCGACGGACTGCGCGCGGTCCTCCAGGACGGCGCCGCCCTGCCCTGGGGCGATGCGCTGACCCTCGCGGTCTGGGCCGTCCTCGGCCTCGGCGCGGCGGCGAAGTTCTTCCGCTGGGAGTAGCGGAGGGGTCCCAGAGGGTGACGTTTCCCGACAAGGCACCCCTCGTGAAAGCGTGCACAAGCCCCGGCCTACGATAGGGCCCGTGCTGACCCCCCTCGCCTCCATCGCCAGGCGCTGGACTCCGTCCCCCAGGACGCTCCGGCGCGCCGCGCTCTCCGCCGTCGTGATGAGCGTGCTCATCATCGTCACCGGTGGCGCGGTCCGGCTGACCGGTTCCGGTCTCGGCTGCGACACCTGGCCGAAGTGCACCGACGACAGCCTGATCGTGACGCCCGAGCAGGGCTACCGCGGCGCGATCGAGTTCGGCAACCGGATGCTGACCTACGTCCTGTCGGCCGCGGTCGGCTGGGCGATCATCGCCGCGCGGTCCACCAAGCCGTGGCGGCGCGGGCTGACCCGGCTCGCCTGGGCCCAGTTCTGGATCGTGATGAGCAACGCCGTCATCGGCGGCATCACGGTGTGGATGGGCCTCAACCCGTGGACGGTCGCCGGCCACTTCCTCGCCGCGAACGCGCTGCTCACCGTCGCCGTCGTCACCTGGCACCGGACCGGCGAGGGCGACACCGCCTCCCGCCCGCGCGTGCCGCGCCCGGTCCGCAAGCTGGGCTGGGCGATCACGATCACCTCGGGTCTGCTGATCGCGCTCGGCACGACGGTGACCGGCGCCGGCAAGCACGCCGGTGACAGCAGCGACGTTCCGCGCATGCCGTGGGACTGGACGGACGCCGCGCACCTGCACGCCATCGCCGCCTGGGTCGTCTGCGCCCTGGCGCTCGCGATGTGGCTGGTCCTGCGCGTGGTGGACGCCCCGCTCGACACCCGGGCGCGCGCCCGCGACCTGCTGATCGTGCTGCTCGCCCAGGGCGCCATCGGCTACGTCCAGTACTTCACCGGGGTCCCCGAGCTCCTGGTGGCCGTCCACATGCTCGGCTCGTCCCTGATGTGGATCGCGGTCCTGCGCCTGGCCCTGAGCCTGCGCGAGCGCCCGGTCCCCACAGCGGACATCCCGGCCCAGGCCGACCCCGCACTCGCGACCGCCTGAGACGCCCAGGACCAGGTCCACGACCGTCCGGATCCGCCCGGGCCCCCGCTCCCGCGGCGGTCCGGGCGTCCGTCTACCCGGCCACCGGCGCGCGCAGCAGCGCCTCGGGCAGGTAGCCGGACCGCACGCCCGGCGCCCAGCCGTGCGCCGTGTGCGCGAGCGCGGCCAGGGCGACGGCGCCCGCCGGCAGCAGGGTCCTCGGCTCGGGATCTGCTCCGACGCCCGCGCGGTGCTCCTCGAGCCGGTCCGCGAGCGCCCGGTCGAAGGCCTCGCGGTCGTCGTCGAGCAGCACGCGCAGCAGCCGCTGGTCGGGGCCGAGCGGACCGGCCGCGTCGAGGGCCCGCGCCGCGCCCGCGCGCTCCTCCGCGTCGGGCCGGCGCACCGGGACGGGTCCCGGCATGACGCCGGGGTACCGCCCCCGCTCGACGGTCAGGTACGCGCAGAGGGCGTCCATCTCGGCGAGGTCCGCCGGCTCCGAGACCGAGTCGAGCCGGGAGTAGGGCACCCCCTCGCGGACCGCGGGGGCGTAGTCCTCCCGGAGCAGCGGACCGATCACCCGCTGCCGCTCCTGGGCGAGCCCGCTGATCAGGCAGAGGGCGAATGCCTCGACCCAGGTGCGCGCCGTGGGCGCCCGGTGCCCCGGGTCCGAGTCCTCGACGTAGAGCTGCTCGTCACTGGAGAGCGTCCGGCCGACGACGGGCAGCGGCACCTCCCAGTCGCCTTCGGGGAAGCACCCGACGCCCAGCACGCCGAGGGCGCACTCGGCGGCGGTGCGCAGCGCCGTCCGCGAGGAGTCGGCGGCGAGCTCCGGGTCCTCGGTGGTGCGGGCCCCGACGTGGTCGAGGAGTTCGTCGCGCAGCACCGCCAGACCGGACAGCGACATTCCGCCGTACCGCAGGTCGTGCCAGCGGTCGAAGGTCTGCCCCCAGACGTCCTGGAGGGCCCGCTCGATCCTCGCCCCGTCGACCTCGTGCCGTGTCGGCTCCCGCACGCTTCGCTCCCCGTGATCCGTTCGGTCCTGCGGGGGAACGCTACCGGTGGGGGCCGACAGCGGGTCAGGCGAGCCGGTAGACCCGGCGGGCGTTCCCCGAAGCGATCATCGTGGCGACCCGCTGGGCGTCCGTACGGGACCAGGCTCCGTCCATGACCCATTCGCCGAGCACCCGGGTGAGGGCGGTGCGGAAGACGTTCGCGGCGACCACGTGGAGCTCGGGCAGGCCGTGGGCGCCGCTGGAGAACAGCAGCTTCCCGAACGGCGCCCGCTCCAGGACCTCGGCGAGGACGGCCGCCGCCCGCGCCCCGGTGTGCGCGAGGACGGGGCCCAGGTCGGCGTGGACGTGCGGGTGCACGGCGGTCAGGTGCGCGGCGGCACGGTGGTACGGGTAGGAGTGGAGCAGCACCAGATCGGTGCCGAGCCCCGCCGTGGCGGCGGCGAATCCGGCGAGCGAGGCCGGGTCCCGGTCCCCGGTGTGCAGTTGCAGGGGGCGCCCGGCGGTGACCGCGATCCAGAGCAGGTGGCGCAGCAGGACGGGGTCGGTGAGCGGGCCGCCGACCGGGCGTCCGGCGAGCCAGCGCCCGGCGGCCCCGCGTACCTCTCCGGGCCCCGGGGGCTCGGGCGTGTACGCGAGTCCCCGGCGTACACCTGCCACGGAGGCGAAGGCCACGGTGTGGACGGCGGCCCCGTGCACGGCCTCGGCGAGGTTGGCGAGGAAGGCCTCGACGGTCCCCGAGGTGTCCGCGACCTGCTCGGCGAGCGGTTCGAGGCGGACGATCTCATGGGCCTCTGCGGCTCCGGTGGCACCGAGCTCGGCCGGTCCCGTGAGGTCGTCGGGGAGTCCGGTGTCGACGAGGTACGTGGCGATCCCGGAGGCCCGCAGCAGGCGTCGGCCCGACTCGGCGACGCCCAGCTCGCGGCGGCGCGCGAGATACCGGGCCGGTGGGCAGTGCGCTTCGAGGCCGAGCAGCGGCGGGCACCATCGGCGCACGGCGAAGCCGGTCTGGGTGTCGAAGAAGGTGGTGCCCGCGGCGGGCAGCGCGCCGCTCCCGCCCAGCTGGGCGCCGAGGCGGGCCTCGAAGGTGCCGAGGCCGAGCTCCGTACGGAGCACCCCGTGGCAGTACTGGTCCACCAGGCTCGGCGTGTCGATCATCTCGGGGGGCTCCCTGCGTGGCCGTGTCGCTTCTCCACACGTCCTAACGGGTGAGCCCCGCGCGAGGTTGTTGCCTCAGCTGTTGGAGGGGCCGCCGATCTGGATACCGGCCATCCGGGTCCACTCGTACGGGCCGGTGGCGACCTTGGCGGCGAACTCGCCGTCGAACTCCTCGTGGAGGGTGAGGCCGGCCTTCTCGGCGGCCTGCTGCGCGATCGCGTACGTCGGCGCGACGAGGTCGCCCCAGCCGCCGTCGGTGCCGACGAGGACGATCCGGGTGCCCGCCTGACCGATGTGCGCGAGGTGCCCCTCGGAGCCGCCGTGCTCCTTGGAGAAGGCCTTGATCTCCTTGGCGAGCCTGGCCGCCTTGCGCTCTTCCTGCTTCGTTTCTGCCATGAAAGGGATGCTACCGAGGGGTAGATCTACTGGCGACGGCCGGGTCACGTGGCCTATCCCACGTGACCCGGCCGTCGGCCGAGCAGATCATCTGAGCGGGGACATCGGGCGAGACGTCCCGGAAAGTCCCTCCGGGACACGTTCCTCACGGAGCGACGTGTCCCTCCCGGGTCTGTTCCTAACGGAGGAACGGGTCCACCGCGACCGCCACGAAGAGCAGCGAGACATAGGTGATGGACCAGTGGAAGAGGCGCATCTCCTTGAGCTTCGCGCCGGTGGCGCCCGCCTTGGCCCGGTTGAGCAGGCCGTGCGCCTCCCAGAGCCACCAGCCGCCGGTGAGCAGGGCGACCGTCAGATAGAACCAGCCGGTGTAGCCGAGCGGCGTGAGCAGCAGCGAGACGGCGACCATCACCCAGCTGTACGCGACGATCTGCTTGGCGACGACCTTGTTGGAGGCGAGGACCGGGAGCATCGGCACGCCGGCGCGGGCGTAGTCGTCCTTCACCTTCATCGACAGCGGCCAGTAGTGCGGCGGCGTCCAGAAGAAGATGACGGCGAAGAGGATGACGGCCGCCCAGGACATCGAGTTCGTGACGGCCGACCAGCCGATGAGGACCGGCAGGCAGCCGGCGATCCCGCCCCAGACGATGTTCTGCGTCGTGCGCCGCTTCAGGATCATCGTGTAGACCACGACGTAGAAGAGGAGCGCGCCGAGCGAGAGCGCGGCGGACAGCCAGTTGACGAGCAGGCCGAACCAGAGCGTGGAGACCACGGCGAGGGTGAGGCCGAAGACCAGGCCCTCGCGCGGCGTCAGGACGCCGGTGACCAGCGGACGCTGGGACGTGCGGTCCATCAGCGCGTCGATGTCGCGGTCGATGTACATGTTCAGCGCGTTGGCGCCGCCCGCCGACAGGTAGCCGCCGAAGCAGGTGGCGAGCACCAGCCACAGGTCGGGCACGCCCTGTTCGGCGAGGAACATCACCGGAACGGTGGTGATGAGCAGCAGTTCGATGATCCGCGGCTTGGTCAGCGCCACGTATGCCTTGACGCGGGCCCCGAACGGCCGATGGCCCCCCGGGCTGGGAGTCAAGACGACCCCTGCGGGTCGGGACTCGACGGCCGTCACGCACACCCCTGACAGAGAAATTCCCAGCAAGCTCCCCGGATGAAGGCGGGGTGAAGCTTGCGCGTACCACGCCACTGTAGACGTTGCCCAGACGCCGATCTTCGCGGGGGTGGGGTCGTGTTGAGGGGGTGTGTCCCAAGGCGTGGACACGCCTCGGGAGGCGAAGTCACACGGGCGGCGGCAGTCTTGCTGTGTCCGCTCATTTGAGGGGCATGCACACGAAAAGAGGGACGTTCCGGCGGGGGTAGGCTCGACAACGCCGGTACACCCTCAGTCACCGGCTTCAGACATGTGGAGAGGAGCCCTGACCCAGGGTGAGCACTAAGCCGACCACCACAGACCTCGAGTGGACCGAGTTGGACCAGCGGGCCGTCGACACCGCCCGCATCCTGGCGGCGGACGCCGTACAGAAGGTCGGCAACGGCCATCCCGGTACGGCCATGAGCCTGGCACCCGCCGCGTACACCCTCTTCCAGAAGGTGATGCGGCACGACCCGGCCGACCCCGAATGGGTCGGGCGCGACCGGTTCGTCCTCTCCGCCGGACACTCGTCCCTCACCCTCTACACCCAGCTGTACCTGGGTGGCTTCGGGCTCGAGCTGGACGACCTGAAGGCCTTCCGCACCTGGGGCTCGAAGACCCCCGGTCACCCGGAGTACGGTCACACCGCCGCGGTCGAGACCACCACGGGCCCGCTGGGCCAGGGTGTCGCCAACGCCGTGGGCATGGCGATGGCCGCCCGCTTCGAGCGCGGTCTGTTCGACCCGGAGGCCGCCGCCGGCACCTCGCCGTTCGACCACCGCATCTACGCGATCGCCGGTGACGGCTGCCTGCAGGAGGGCATCTCCGCGGAGGCGTCCTCGCTCGCCGGCCACCAGAAGCTCGGCAACCTGATCCTGCTGTGGGACGACAACCACATCTCGATCGAGGGCGACACCGAGACGGCCGTGTCCGAGGACACGATGAAGCGGTACGAGGCGTACGGCTGGCACGTCCAGCGCGTCGAGCCGCAGGCCAACGGCGACCTGGACCCGGCCGGTCTCTACGCGGCGGTCAAGGCCGCCGAGGCCGAGACCGAGCGTCCTTCGTTCATCGCCATGCGCTCCATCATCGCCTGGCCCGCCCCGAACGCGCAGAACACCGAGGCCGCGCACGGCTCGGCGCTCGGCGACGAGGAGATCGCGGCCACCAAGCGCGTCCTCGGCTTCGACCCGGAGCAGACCTTCGAGGTCACCGACGAGGTCATCGCGCACACCCGTTCGCTCGGTGACCGCGGCCGCGAGGCCCGCGCCGCGTGGGAGAAGTCGCTCGCCGAGTGGCGTACGGCCAACCCGGAGCGCGCCGCCGAGTTCGACCGCATCCAGGCGAACGAGCTGCCGGCCGGCTGGGCCGAGAAGCTCCCGGTCTTCGAGCCGGGCAAGGGTGTCGCCACCCGTGCCGCCTCGGGCCAGGTCCTCAAGGCGCTCGGCGCGGTCATCCCGGAGCTGTGGGGCGGCTCGGCCGACCTCGCCGGCTCCAACAACACGACGATCGACAAGGACTCGTCGTTCCTCCCCGAGGGCAACCCGCTGCCGGAGGCCGACAAGTACGGCCGCACGATCCACTTCGGCATCCGCGAGCACTCCATGGCCGCGGAGATGAACGGCATCGCGCTGCACGGCAACACGCGCATCTACGGCGGCACCTTCCTGGTGTTCTCCGACTACATGCGCAACGCCGTCCGCCTGTCGGCGCTGATGCACCTCCCGGTGACGTACGTCTGGACCCACGACTCGATCGGTCTGGGCGAGGACGGCCCGACGCACCAGCCCGTGGAGCACCTGGCCTCGCTGCGCGCGATCCCGGGTCTCAACGTGGTCCGTCCGGCCGACGCCAACGAGACGGCCATCGCCTGGCGCGAGATCATGCAGCGCCACACGAAGGTCTTCGGCAAGGGCGCCCCGCACGGTCTGGCGCTGACCCGCCAGGGTGTGCCGACGTACGCGCCGAACGAGGACACGGTCAAGGGCGGCTACGTGCTGTTCGACGCCGAGGGCGGCGACGCCCAGGTCGTGCTGATCGGCACGGGCTCCGAGGTGCACCTGGCCGTCGAGGCCCGTGAGCAGCTCCAGGCCGCCGGTGTCCCGACCCGCGTGGTCTCGATGCCGTCCGTGGAGTGGTTCGAGGAGCAGGACCAGGCGTACAAGGACTCCGTCCTGCCGCCGTCGGTCAAGGCCCGTGTGGCGGTCGAGGCCGGTATCGGTCTCACCTGGCACCGCTACGTCGGTGACGCCGGCCGGATCGTCTCCCTGGAGCACTTCGGTGCCTCGGCGGACGCGAAGGTCCTGTTCCGCGAGTTCGGGTTCACGCCGGAGGCCATCGTCGCCGCCGCCCGGGAATCGATCGACGCCGCCGCGCGCTGATCCGCATACGTACGACTTAATGGAGATGGAATTCTCATGACAGACGCTCTCAAGCGCCTCTCCGACGAAGGCGTCGCGATCTGGCTGGACGACCTCTCGCGCAAGCGGATCACGTCCGGCAACCTGGCCGAGCTCATCGACCAGAGCCACGTGGTCGGTGTGACCACGAACCCGTCGATCTTCCAGAAGGCCATCTCGCACGGCGACGGTTACGAGCAGCAGCTCGCCGACCTCGCCGCCCGCAAGGTGACCGTCGACGAGGCCATCCGGATGATCACGACGGCGGACGTCCGCGACGCCGCCGACATCCTGCGGCCGGTCTTCGACGCGACCCAGGGCCAGGACGGCCGGGTCTCCATCGAGGTCGACCCCCGTCTCGCCCACGAGACGACCGCCACCATCGCCGAGGCCAAGCAGCTGGCCTGGCTGGTGGACCGTCCGAACACACTCATCAAGATCCCGGCCACCAAGGCGGGTCTGCCGGCGATCACCGAGGTCATCGGCCTCGGCATCAGCGTCAACGTGACGCTGATCTTCTCGCTGGAGCGCTACCGCGCGGTCATGGACGCCTACCTGGCGGGCCTGGAGAAGGCCCGTGAGCGCGGCCTCGACCTCTCCAAGATCCACTCGGTGGCCTCCTTCTTCGTGTCCCGGGTGGACTCGGAGATCGACAAGCGCCTGGACGGCATCGGCACGGACGAGGCCAAGGCCCTCAAGGGCAAGGCCGCCCTGGCCAACGCGCGTCTGGCGTACGAGGCGTTCGAGGAGGTCTTCTCCTCGGAGCGCTGGGCCGCCCTCGACAAGGCGCAGGCCAACAAGCAGCGTCCGCTGTGGGCCTCGACCGGCGTCAAGGACCCGGCGTACAAGGACACCCTGTACGTCGTGGACCTGGTCGCCCCGGGCACGGTCAACACCATGCCGGAGGCCACCCTCGAGGCCACCGCCGACCACGGCGTGGTCGACGGTGACACCGTGCGCGGCACCTACGACCAGTCGCGTGCCGAGCTCGCGGCCGTCGAGAAGCTGGGCATCGCCTACGACGATGTCGTCCAGCTCCTCGAGGACGAGGGCGTCGAGAAGTTCGAGGCGTCCTGGAACGACCTTCTCAAGTCCACCGAGGCGGAGCTCTCGCGCCTCGCACCTTCGGAGGCGTAAGCACTTTGAGCGCAGTCCACGGAGCCAACCCGCTCCGTGACGCCGCAGACCGACGGCTCCCGCGCATCGCGGGGCCGTCGGGTCTGGTGATCTTCGGCGTCACGGGCGATTTGTCCCGTAAGAAGCTGATGCCTGCCGTCTACGACCTGGCCAACCGCGGCCTGCTGCCGCCGGGCTTCTCGCTCATCGGCTTCGCCCGCCGGGAGTGGCAGGACGAGGACTTCGCGCAGGAGGTCCACGACGCCGTCGAGCAGCACGCGCGCACCCCGTTCCGCGAGGAGGTGTGGCAGCAGCTCATCCAGGGGATGCGGTTCGTCCAGGGCGACTTCGACGACGACGACGCGTTCGAGCAGCTGAAGGACACCATCGAGGAGCTGGACAAGGCACAGGGCACGGGCGGCAACTTCGCCTTCTACCTGTCGGTCCCGCCGAAGTTCTTCCCCAAGGTCGTCCAGCAGCTCAAGAAGCACGGGCTCGCCGACCAGAAGGACGGCTCCTGGCGCCGCGCGGTCATCGAGAAGCCCTTCGGCCACGACCTGGTCTCCGCCAAGGAGCTCAACGAGGTCGTCCACGAGGTCTTCCCGCCCAACGAGGTCTTCCGGATCGACCACTACCTCGGCAAGGAGACCGTCCAGAACATCCTGGCGCTCCGCTTCGCCAACACCCTCTTCGAGCCGATCTGGAACCGGTCGTACGTCGACCACGTGCAGATCACGATGGCCGAGGACATCGGCATCGGCGGCCGCGCCGGCTACTACGACGGCATCGGCGCCGCCCGTGACGTCATCCAGAACCACCTGCTCCAGCTGCTGGCGCTGACCGCGATGGAGGAGCCCGCCTCCTTCGACGCCGACGCGCTGGCCGCCGAGAAGACCAAGGTCCTCGGCGCGGTGAAGCTGCCCAAGGACCTGGGCAAGTCCACGGTCCGCGGCCAGTACGCGGCCGGGTGGCAGGGCGGCGCGAAGGCCGTCGGCTACCTCCAGGAAGACGGCATCGACCCCCAGTCGAAGACCGACACCTACGCGGCCATCAAGCTGGAGATCGACAACCGCCGCTGGGCGGGCGTCCCCTTCTACCTGCGCACCGGCAAGCGGCTCGGCCGTCGCGTCACCGAGATCGCGGTCGTCTTCCAGCGGGCCCCGCACTCCCCCTTCGACTCCACCGCGACCGAGGAACTCGGCCGCAACGCCATCGTCATCCGGGTCCAGCCGGACGAGGGCGTGACGATGCGGTTCGGCTCCAAGGTGCCCGGCACCCAGATGGAGATCCGGGACGTGTCGATGGACTTCGCCTACGGCGAGTCCTTCACGGAGTCCAGCCCCGAGGCGTACGAGCGGCTCATCCTCGACGTCCTGCTCGGCGACTCCAACCTCTTCCCGCGCGTCGAGGAGGTCGAGCTGTCCTGGAAGATCCTCGACCCGATCGAGCAGTTCTGGGACAAGCACGGCAAGCCCGCGCAGTACCAGTCCGGGACCTGGGGTCCGGTCGAGGCGGACGAGATGCTCGCACGAGACGGACGGAGCTGGCGCCGGCCATGAAGACCGACCTGACGGACACCACGTCCTCCAAGATCAACAAGGCGCTGGTGCTCGGGCGGCGGGCGATCGGCACGCCGGCCGTCGGCATGGTGCTCACCCTCGTCATCGTCACCGACGAGGAGAACGCCTACGACGCGCTGAAGGCCGCGAACGAGGCGTCCCGCGAGCACCCCTCGCGGACCCTCGTCGTCATCAAGCGGGTCTCGCGCTCCCCGCGGGACCGTTCCAAGGCACGGCTCGACGCCGAGGTCCGCCTCGGCGCCGACGCCAGCACCGGTGAGACGGTGGTCCTCCGGCTGTACGGCGAGGTCGGCGACCACGCCCAGTCGGTGCTCCTGCCGCTGCTCCTCCCGGACGCCCCGGTCGTCGTCTGGTGGCCGGTGAACGCGCCGACCGACCCGGCGAAGGACCCGCTGGGCGCCCTCGCCCAGCGCCGGGTGACCGACACGTACGCCGCCGAGCAGCCCATCCACGAGCTGACCGCGCGCGCGGACGCGTACACCCCGGGCGACACGGACCTCGCGTGGACCCGGATCACCCCGTGGCGTTCGATGCTCGCCGCCGCGCTCGACCAAGTCGTGTGCGAGGTGACCTCCGCCGAGGTCGAGGGCGAGGAGTTCAACCCGAGCGTCGAGCTGCTGGCCATGTGGCTGGCGGAGCGGCTGAAGATTCCGGTGCGCCGCTCGAAGTCGACGGGTCCCGGTCTCACCTCCGTACGGATGGAGACCAGCTCCGGCCCGATCGTCCTCGACCGGCCGGACGGCTCGCTCGCCACGCTCTCCATCCAGGGGCAGCCCGACCGCGCGGTGGCGCTCAAGCGCCGCGACACGGCCGAGCTGATCGCGGAGGAGCTGCGCCGGCTGGACCCGGACGACACCTACGCGACGGCGCTCAAGTTCGGTCTGGAGCGGCTCGACGAGGAGGCGGCCGTCACCGCCCCCGAGGTGGTCGTGGAGACGGTCGAGAAGCCCGCTCCGGAAGCCGCCGGGGAGTCGGCCGCCCCGGCCGCCCCGGCCGCCAAGCCCGCCGCGAAGAAGGCCCCGGCCAAGAAGGCGGCGGCCAAGTGAGCACCCCTCAGCTGGTCGTCCACCGCGACAAGGAGCTGATGGCCGAGGCCGCCGCGGCCCGGCTGATCACGAAGATCGTGGACGCCCAGGCCGCCCGCGGCTCCGCCTCGGTGGTGCTCACCGGCGGACGCAACGGCAACGGCCTGCTGGCGGCGCTCGGTTCGGCGCCCGCGCGGGACGCGGTCGACTGGTCGCGGCTCGACCTGTGGTGGGGGGACGAGCGTTTCCTGCCCGAGGGCGACCCCGAGCGGAACGTCACCCAGGCCCGGGAGGCGCTGCTCGACCGGGTGCCGCTCGACCCGGCGCGGGTGCACGCCATGCCGGCCTCGGACGGACCGTACGGTTCCGATGTCGACGCGGCCGCGGCCGCGTACGCGCGGGAGCTGGCCGCCGCCGCGGGTCCCGGTGACCACGGCGGGGTGCCGACCTTCGACGTCCTGATGCTGGGCGTCGGTCCGGACACCCATGTGGCCTCGCTCTTCCCGGAGTTGCCCGCGGTCCGCGAGACCGAGCGGACGGTCGTCGGTGTGCACGGCGCGCCCAAGCCGCCGCCGGTGCGGGTCTCGCTGACCCTTCCGGCGATCCGGGCGGCGAAGGAGGTCTGGCTGCTCGCGGCCGGTGCCGACAAGGCGAAGGCGGCGGCGATCGCGCTGTCGGGCGCGGGCGAGGTGCAGGCCCCGGCGGCGGGCGCCTACGGCCGCTCGCGCACGCTGTGGCTGCTGGACGCGGCCGCGGCCTCGGAGCTGCCGAGGAGTCTGTACCCGCCGGCGTCCGCCTGACTCGACGCCCCGGAGGCCCGGTTCACCTTTCGGTGGACCGGGCCTCCTGCGTCGGTACGGGTTCGAGGAAGGGCGCGAGCAGGTCCGGTACGGCCCCGGCGGCGAAGGTGAGGCCCTCGCTCCGGCCGGCGTCGAGGATGTCGTACGCGCCCGCTCCGGCCGCCGTCGTGGCGGTGAGGGTCAGCAGGCCGGCCCGGCGCTGGAAGTACGACTGCTTGACGGTCCAGCCGATGACGCCGGAGCGCTGGAGGGCGACCGTGGCCCGCCGGACCGTACCCGAACGGGTCACCAGATAGGCGCCGCTGACGCCGTGTCCGAGAGCGCGGTACGCGTCGAGGGCGAACAGCACGGCGACCGGGCCGAGGACGACCGCGCAGCCGGCCGCCACGTAGAGCAGGACCGGGGTGAGGAGCAGCCCGAGGAGGACGAGGACCGCCACGGGCAGCAGGACGCTCCCCATCGCCCAGCGCACCCTCCGGGCGCGGGCGGCCCGGGGATGGGCGGTGAGGGGCGCCCCGGTGGGCGGCTCCGGCTCGCGCAGGACCTGGGCGGCGACCCGGTCGGCCACCGGCCGCTCCGCCGCCGGCAGCAGCGTCTTGAGGTCGGTGTGCTTGTCGGCCTCGTCCTTGACGAGCCCGGTGGCGACGGCGTCGACACGGGCCGCCCCGAGGGCGCGGACGCCGAGCGGCTCGACCAGCTCGACACCGCGCAGCCTGCGCTCCTCTATGGAGACCGAGCGGGCGGTGAAGAGCCCGCGGGAGACCCGCAGGGTGCCGCCCGGCTCGCGCTCCAGACGGTAGTTCCACCACATCTCGACCCAGAGGCCGAGGGCTCCGACGGCGCCCGCGACGGTGGCGAGGAGGGCCAGGACGAGGATCATCCAGGGGATGGAGACGTCCTGGAAGCGGTCCCCTATCCAGTCGATGACCTCCCCTTGGGCCCCGAACCACTCGCTGACCTGCATGACCGCCCCGGCCGCCGCGCCGCCGAGCGCGGGGGCGACGAAGGAGACGGGGGCGTAGCGGATCCAGCGCGGGTCGAGCGTCGCGAGAGAGGGGTCGTGGTCGTGGGCCCCGGGGGTGGCGGCGGGGCGGGCGAGCAGCTCGTGGCGCAGCCGCTCCCCTTCGGCCCGGGTGACCATGTCGAGTTCCAGGGTGGATTCGCTGCCGCCGGTGTGCTCGCCGGTGCCGATCCGGACCTTGACGAGGCCGAGGACGCGCTGGAGCGGGTTGGCGGTGAGGTCGGCGCTGCGGATGCGCTCACGGGCGAGCGAACGGCGCTGGACGACGAGGAGCCCGGTGTGGAGCTCCACCCTCTCGGCGCCGATCCGGTAGCGGGTGCGGCGGAGCCGGACCGTCTCGGCGGCGAAGTCGGCGAGCAGGACGAGGGCCACGCCCGCGGCGACCCAGGCGACGGCCTGCCACAGGGGGCGCGGCCCGGCCAGCGCGAAGGTGACGGGCAGTGCGGCGCCGACGAGGACGCCGCCGAAGAGGACGACCCGGACGAGCACGGTGCGGGGGTCGAGGCGGAGCCAGTCCGTCTCCTGGGTCCCGTCGATGGCGGGGGCGGGCACCGCTCCGGTGACCCCGTCCGCCGTCTCCTGGGTCCCGTCGGCGGCCGGGCCCGGCACGGCCCCGGTGACCCCGTCCGCCGTCTTCCGGGTCGCCTCGTCGGCCGCCTCGTTCACGTGGCGTCCCCGGGGGTGGCCTGGGTGATGACGGTCAGCCGCTCGGCCAGTTCGGCGGCCAGTTCGTGGTCGAGGCCCTCGATCCTGATCGCGCCCCTGGAGGAGGCGGTGGTCACCGTGACGGTGGCGAGCCGGAAGCCCTGCTCCAGCGGGCCGCGCGAGGTGTCGACGGTCTGGATCCGGGACATCGGCGCGATCCGCCACTCCTGCCAGAGGGCCCCCGTGCGGACGTAGACGGCGTCCTGGGTGACCTCCCAGCGGTGCACCCGGAACCACCAGGCGGGGAAGAACGCGGTGCAGGTGAGTCCCAGGGCCGCCACGGCCCCGGCCGGGACCAGCAGCCAGAACCGGGCGGGCCCGATGAGGGCGCCGAGGACGCCGAGGACCAGCACCGGTACGGCGGTGGTCGCCAGGAGCCGGCTCCGCCACCAGGCGACGGCCCGCTCGTCCACGGCGTTCCTGGGCGGCCGCAGCCGCACCGCGTTCTCCCCCGTCATGGCTCTACCGTCCGCGCAGCGTGCGGTAGGCGGACACGAGTCCGGCGGTGGAGCTGTCGAGGTGCTCGCCGCCCTCGCCCTCCGTCAGGACCGGCTCGATCCGCTTGGCGAGGACCTTGCCGAGTTCGACGCCCCACTGGTCGAAGGAGTCGATGTTCCAGATGGCGCCCTGGACGAAGACCTTGTGCTCGTACAGCGCGATGAGCTGGCCGAGGACGGACGGGGTGAGCGCGTCGGCGAGGATCGTCGTGGTGGGGTGGTTCCCCTGGAAGGTCTTGTGCGGGACGAGCTCCTCGGGGACGCCCTCCGCCCGTACCTCGTCGGGGGTCTTGCCGAAGGCCAGTGCCTGGGTCTGGGCGAAGAAGTTGGCCATGAGCAGGTCGTGCTGGGCGACGAGGCCCGGCAGCAGGTCCTCGACCGGCCGCGCGAAGCCGATGAAGTCGGCCGGGATGACCTTGGTGCCCTGGTGGATCAACTGGTAGTAGGCGTGCTGCCCGTTGGTGCCGGGGGTGCCCCAGACGACCGGGCCGGTCTGCCAGTCGACCCGGTTGCCCTCGCGGTCCACCGACTTGCCGTTGGACTCCATGTCGAGCTGCTGGAGGTAGGCGGTGAACTTGGAGAGGTAGTGCGAGTACGGCAGGACGGCGTGCGACTGGGCGTCGAAGAAGGCGCCGTACCAGACCCCGAGGAGGCCGAGGAGCAGCGGCGCGTTCTCCTCGGGCGGAGCCGTGCGGAAGTGCTCGTCGACGAGGTGGAAGCCGTCGAGCATCTCGCGGAAGCGCTCCGGGCCGATGGCGATCATCAGGGAGAGGCCGATGGCGGAGTCGTACGAGTAGCGGCCGCCGACCCAGTCCCAGAACTCGAACATGTTCGCGGTGTCGATGCCGAACTCCTCGACCTTCTCGGCGTTGGTCGAGAGGGCCACGAAGTGCTTGGCGACGGCGTCCTGGCCGGCCCGCAGGCCGGTGAGGAGCCAGTTCCGCGCGGAGGTGGCGTTGGTGATCGTCTCGATGGTGGTGAAGGTCTTCGAGGCGACGATGAACAGCGTCTCGGCGGGGTCGAGGTCGCGGACGGCCTCGTGGAGGTCGGCGCCGTCGACGTTGGAGACGAAACGGAGCGTCAGGTCCCGCTGGGTGTAGGAGCGCAGGACCTCGTAGGCCATGGCGGGACCGAGGTCGGAGCCGCCGATGCCGATGTTGACGATGTTCTTGATCGGCTTGCCGGTGTGGCCGGTCCACTCGCCCGCGCGGACCTTGTCGGAGAACGCTCCCATCGTGTCGAGGACGGCGTGGACGCCGGGGACGACGTTCTCCCCGTCGACCTCGATCACGGCTCCGCGGGGGGCGCGGAGCGCGGTGTGGAGGACCGCGCGGTCCTCGGTGGTGTTGATCTTCTCGCCGCGGAACATGGCGTCGCGGAGCTCGGCGACGCCGGTGACGGCCGCCAGTTCGCGCAGCAGGGTCAGCGTCTCGTCGGTGACGAGGTGCTTGGAGTAGTCCAGGTAGAGGTCGCCGACGCGCAGGGCGTAGCCGGTGCCACGCTCCGCGTCGGCGGCGAACAGGTCGCGCAGCCGGGTGTCGCCCAGCTGCTCACGGTGCTTGCCGAGGGCCGCCCACTCGGGCAGCCGGTTGAGCCTGGTGCGGCCTTCGTTGTTCATCTCGGACATCGCCCACTTCTTCTCGTACTGCTTGTCTGCCCCGCTGCCTCTCCAACCTAATTGATCAGGGGGGCGAGTGACGTGACGGCGAGCGCGAACAGGGCCGCCGCGAGCAGAGCCGGGGTGAGCGGTCCCCAGCCGGCCGCAGCCGCGCCGCCCAGTACGGCCCCGAGCGGGGCGCCCGCGACGGCGAGGGTGCGGAAGGCGGCGGCGATGCGGCCGAGCATGCCCTCGGGGGCGCGCTCCTGCATGAGGGTGGTCTGCTGGACGTTCCACACGGTCCCCATGAAGCCGAACACCGCCATGGCCCCGATCGACACCGCGAGGACGGGCACCGTCCCCAACAGGACCAGACAGCCGGTCTGGACGGTCCCGGCGAGGAGCACCGCGCGTACCCGCCCGGTCCGTTCGGCGATCCGGCGGGCCAGGAAACCGCCGGCGACACCGCCGACGGCGAAGGCGGTGAGGGTGGCCGCGTATCCCGTGTTCCCGGCGTGGACACCGTCGGTGACCAGGACGACGAGCGTGGCGATGAGGGCTCCCATGCCGATGTTGCAGAGGGTGGTGGCCGTGCAGAGCCACCGCAGGGAGCGGTCCGCGCGCAGCACGGCGAGTCCCTGGGCCATCTCGGTCCGGAGGGTGGATCCGGCGGGTCGGGGAGGCCGTTCGGGCGCGCCGGTCCGCAGGGAGGCGATGAGCAGGGCGGCCAGGACGTAGGTGGCGGCGTCCGCCGCGTACGGCACGGCGGGCCCGGCGAGGAGCAGGGCGGGCACCAGGGGGGCGGCGAGGATCCCGCCCGCGAGCTGCTGACCGGTCATCAGGCGGGCGTTGGCCCCGGCCAGGGTCTCGGCGGGCACGAGGGAGGGGAGCAGCGCGGTGGCGGCGTTGTCGAAGAGGGTCTGCAGGGTGGTGAGCGCGAAGGCGAGGACGAGGAGCAGGGCGATGCCGGCGTGTCCGAGTGCGACGGCGACGGCGAACCCGGCCATGAGCGCGCCGCGTACGAGGTCGACGGCCCACATGGCCCTGCGCTGGTCGACGCGGTCGGCGACGGCCCCGCCGAGCAGCCCGAAGAGCAGCCAGGGCAGATAGCCGCAGGCGGTGACGGAGGCGATGAGGAGGGGGTCGTCGGTGAGGGAGGCGGCGAGCAGCGGCATCGCGGCGGCGCGCAGGGAGTCGCCGAAGCGGGAGACGACCGCGGCCGTCCACAGCCTCCCGAAGCCGCCTCGCCAGGCGGGCACGGCCTTGCCGCCCGCTGTCGCCGTCATCGTCATGCTGTGCGCCCCCCGTTCGTCCGCCGGATCCGAGGATCCCTTCACGAGCGACGTTAGGGGGTACCACTGACAACGGGCCTTGCCCGCGAACCGAGTTCGCG